>JBAXUJ010000022.1:0-13790 GCA_037129735.1 Opitutia bacterium
AAGAAGTATAATGGTGAACCCTCTGTTGGCCCAGGTGGTGGAATGGTATACACAGCAGACTTAAAATCTGCCGCCGCGAGGCTTACCGGTTCGAGTCCGGTCCTGGGCACCAACAGAATCTTCGATATTTAGGCACTAACTCTTTGGCTTAAGGACTCGGCGTTTATTTTTAATATGAGCCCGAATGACCTCCGCGGCGCGTTGGTGTACCTGTGCCTGACGGTTTTCTGCTAGCCAGATTTTTAATAGTCCCGTGAAGAAAAAGTAAGTTTCTAAAGCAGTGGTCTCTGGGTCTAATTGAGAACTAAGAATTTTTTCATTCTGTGCTTCTTGGTAGAGTTCAGTGATCTCGCGTAAAAAATCGCGCCCACTTGTCATCAGCTCATTCCGAACGCTGGCAAATTCACCCACAAACTCGCAATGCCAGAGCATGACTTCGAAGGTTTTTCGTGCTTCGGAGTCGGTCTCTAATCGATGCAATGCAGCGAGTAATCCTTTTTCTAACTTAAAAAGGGCATCGCCGTGAGATTTTTGATCTAGTTGAAGGAGTCGCCCGGTTTGACTGCGCACCGCCCGAAATAGGTCGGCCTTATTTTTAAAGTGCCAATAAACGGCCCCACGTGTCACTTCTGCCTCAGAGGCTACCTCTTCAAGCGAAGTGGTCGATACCCCACGTCGATTGAATACAGCCCGTGCGGATTGGATGATTTTCTCTCGGGTGAGGGCTGCCTCTGCTTTGGTCTTGCGAGCCATAGGTGAGTGTTTAGATTTACATACATGAATGTATGTAAATACAAAATTGTCGAGGTCGTAGTATTGGGAGTCGTACTCTCCTTTGTATCTGCGTGCAAACCGCCTGAGCAACCGGCGCAGCCTCCCTTAACCGCTGCCGTCATGACTGCACAGGTAACTCCCTTGCCGCAAGAGGTGGAAGTTTCGGGTCAAGTCGATGGCACGCGCGAGGTCGAAGTCCGTGCCCGCGTCACGGGAATTCTTTTAACTCAATCTTATCGCGAAGGTGAATTCGTGAAAGCCGGCGAACTGCTTTTCAAAATCGATCCAGCTCCTTATGAAATCGCTTTGTCTTTAGCTAAGGCTCAATTCGCTCAAGAGCAGGCTCGAGCTGAGCAGGCGACCACTGAAGCCAAACGTCAGGCTGCTTTGTTGGCTCAAAACGCCGCCAGTGCTAAAGAAGCAGGCGACGCACAATTATTAGCCGACAGTGCTAATGCGGCGAAAGAAGTCGCTGCAGCGAAAGTTAAGAGTGCGGAACTCGATTTATCTTACTGCGAAGTGCGTGCACCGATTGATGGTTATACAGGTAGACTCCAACGCTCCGAAGGATCATTGGTCACACCTGGTGCAGATGGACTTCTTACTACTTTAGTTCAACGCGATAAAGTTTGGGTGCGTTTTGGTATTTCTGAACAGGAGTTTACCCGCGTTTTTGCTGGTGATGCTACGATTGCGAATCAAGCCAAGGTCACCGTGATCTTGCCTAATGGTGTCCGGAGTAGCGAATTAGGTAAAATAAATTTCGTATCTGCCCAAGTGGATCCACGCTTAGGTACCATTCAAATGCGTGCTGAGTTTGATAATACTAAAAACACTTTAATCCCAGGACAGTTTGTGCGCGTCGATTTGTTGGGACAGACGATTACCAGTGCGGTGACCGTTCCTGCCAGTTGTTTGATGCAGTCGTCGCAAGGTCGTTTCGTTTATATTTTAAATGCCGAAGGCAAAGCCCAAGTTGCTCCAATTCAAATCGCACAAATCCATGCAGGTGATGCGATTGTTAGTGCCGGACTCAAAGCGGGTGATCGAGTGATTATCGACAACGTTCAAAAAATCCGTCCAGGAAATCCTGTGCAAGTCAGGGGCAATCCTCCTGCTAATAAATAAGTTATGATTTGGGAATTCTTTGTTCGTCGCCCTATTTTCGGCACCGTCGTTTCGATCGTCATCGTGATGGCTGGTATCATGGCTTATAGCGTTTTACCGGTTTCTCAGTATCCACAAATCGCCCCACCTACCGCTACGATTGCGGTGACTTATCCCGGTGCTTCGGCCGAAACCTTAATGCGTACGGTGGCTGCACCGATTGAGGATGAAATCAATGGTACCGATAACGTTCTTTATTATTCATCTACTTCGTCGGCGAATGGAACCTTAACGATTACGGTGACGTTTGAGCCGGGATCGGATCCCGATATGTGCGTGGTGAATTTAACCAATCGAGTGAAGGTTGCGGAACTGCGTTTACCGGAAGAAGCTCGTCGCCTCGGGGTGGTCGTAAAAAAACGTACGAATGATATTTTATTATCCATCTCGATTATTTCGAAAGATGGCAGTCGTGATTCTATTTATCTAAGTAATTTTGCCTCTGTTAATGTCGTCGAAGAAATTAAACGTATTCCCGGCGTCGGTGAGGCTGGTATTTTCGGAGCGCGTGACTATGCGATGCGTGTTTGGTTGCAGCCCGATAAGATGGCACGTCTCGGTGTAACGCCTACCGATGTTACTTTGGCCATTCGTGCGGCCAACCAACAATATGCGGCGGGTCGACTCGGCCAAGAGCCTTCGATTGTTGGACAATCATTAGTTATCCCAGTGGTGACGCCCTCACGTCTCGCGACCCCGGATGAATTTTCAGATATTATTATTCGCTCAGGTGGTGCTTCTGGAACTTTACGTTTAAGAGATATCGCACGAGTGGAATTAGGGGCTCAGAGTTATGAGCAACAAGCCACACTTGATGGAAAAACTGCGGTAGGTATTAGAGTTTTCTTAGCGCCTGGCGCGAATGCATTGGATGTCGCTGACGCGATCAAAGAACGAGTTAAGGTACTTTCGAAACGTTTTCCTTCGGGCGTAGATTACGATGTACCATTCGACACTACACGCTTTGTGAGTGCCTCGATTAGTGAAGTTGAACACACACTCTTAGAAGCCGGCGCTTTGGTGGTTTTAGTATTATTCTTATTTTTAGGAAGCTGGCGCGCGACACTCATTCCTTTAATTGCGGTACCGGTTTCACTCATCGGAACTTTTGCCGGTTTGTGGCTCTTCGGTTTTGGTATCAACACTCTTACGCTCTTTGCGATGGTCATTGCGATTGGTATTGTGGTGGACGATGCCATTG
Source organism: Opitutia bacterium (assembly GCA_037129735.1). Lineage (GTDB taxonomy): Bacteria > Verrucomicrobiota > Verrucomicrobiia > Opitutales > UBA953 > UBA953. Next base: position 3,143 of record JBAXUJ010000022.1, read on the forward strand.
TCGTTCTGGAAAATATAGAACGACTGATGGAAGAGCAGGGGATGTCTCCGTTTGACGCGGCGATTGAATCGATTCGCGAAGTGTCGGGTGCAATTATCGCGATTGTTCTCGTTCTCGTTTCTGTATTTCTTCCCGTCGCTTTCTTAGGAGGTATTGCAGGTGCACTTTATCGACAATTCGCCGTTACCGTTGCGGTGGCCGTTACGATTTCTGGATTCGTTGCGCTCACTCTGACGCCAGCGCTGTGCGTGATGATTTTAAAGCCAAAGACTAACCAAGAGAAAAAAGGATTTTTACTCTGGTTCGAAAATATGTTTAAAGCGGTCGCTGGATGGCACGATCGTACGGTTCGCTGGTTGCTCGCACGTCCTATCACTGGATTCGCAATCTTCTTCCTAATTATTGGAATTAATTTCGTATTGATTAAGGTGATTCCTCGTAGCTTCTTGCCGGTGGAAGACCAAGGTTATGTCGTCGCGAGTGTGTCATTGCCCGATGGTGCCAGCGTAACGCGCACCCGTGAGTACATGGCGAAGTTAGTACCCGATTTTTTAGTCATCCCTGCCGACAAGCCTGCCGTCAGTCACGTTTTCGCAATTAGCGGATTCGACTTAATTGGTGGTGGTGAAAAAACAAATTCGGGAACGATGTTCCTGCCGTTAAAAGATTGGTCGGTGCGTGATAAGAGTGCGGATGAACTTTCCCGAGTGTTTTCAGGAGTCGGTATGAAGTATCCCGAAGGCATGTGCATGGTGTTCAATCCTCCGCCGATTCGTGGTATTGGTACCGCGGGTGGCTTTGAGTTTTATTTACAAGCTAGAGATGATGATAGTGTCGCAAAGCTTGGACAAGTGACTGAAAAGTTGCTGGCCGAACTGCGTAAAAACCCAGAATTAACAGGCATAAACTCATTCTTCCGGACGAATGTTCCCCAGTATTTAACTGAAGTGGATCAAGTGCGTGCCGCCTCTTTAGGTATTAGTTTGTCGGATATTTATGACGCGCTGCAGGCAACGATTGGTTCGGTTTATGTAAATGACTTTAATCGTTCGGGTCGCACTTACCGCGTGTTGATGCAGGCCGAGCCGGATAAGCGCATGGCACCTGAAGACATCGCTCACGTTCATGTACGTGCCAAAGATGGTACGATGGTGCCGCTCTCCACGCTCGTAAAAATCAAACCTACTTCCGGAGCTGAACAGCTCGATCGCTACAAAGGATTTTTATCTTCACGCGTGATTGGGAGTGCTGCTCCTGGTGTGAGTTCGAGTCACGCTCTCGATGTCGTCGAACAAATTGCCGAAGCCACATTACCTGAAGGCTATGAATTGGATTGGACGGCTCAGGCCTATCAAGAAAAACGCACCGCGACATCTGCGGTACCTGCGTTTGCTATGGCACTGTTGATGGTATTTTTAATTTTAGCGGCACTCTACGAAAAATGGTCACTGCCAATCGGTGTCATCTTTACTATTCCTTTTGCATTGATGGGTGCGCTGCTCGCTATTTTTGCGAGAGGTATGGCGAATGATATTTATTTTCAAATCGGATTAGTAACGCTCATTGGATTAGCTGCTAAAAATGCGATTCTGATTGTCGAGTTTGCGGTCTTTGCACGCGATGCTGGTAAATCTGCTGCCGAGGCTGCGGCTGAGGCCGCTAAGGTGCGTTTCCGCCCACTCGTAATGACTTCAATGGCCTTCGTTCTGGGCGTGATTCCTTTAGTCGTCGCCGCCGGCGCGGGCGCAGGTGCAAGACGTTCCATGGGTACGGGTGTTTTTGGTGGCATGATTATCGATACCTTCCTCGCCACTTTATTTATTCCTCTCTTCTTTAAAGTTCTCACCGGAGATCGCAAAGAGCCCCAAGTATGAAAATTTTATCCCAAGTTTTAGTCGTTCTATTTTTAACTGCTTGTGCAGTGGGACCTGATTATGAACGCCCCACCGCGCCCACGGACACAGCGTATGCTGAGAAGTCAGATTCCACTGAAGTGATTTCTTCTGAATGGTGGAAGGGTTTAGGTGATTCAAAATTAAATGATCTAGTGGCAACCGCCTTAAAAGCTAATGCTGATATTCGTATTGCTGCCGCTCGCGTTGAACAGGCGACCGCAAGTTTTGAAGATATTTCGGGTGCACAACTTCCACAGATTGATGGCAGTGCTGGTTATTCAAAAACAAAAATCAGTGAAGGTGGCTATAATTTGATAAACTCAACTAATGGTCGGAATAGATCTATGTATCGTGCTGGTTTATCTACTTCTTTCGAATTAGATTTTTGGGGCAAGCTTCGCCGTGCGACCGAAGGGGCACGTGCCCAGTTACTCGCTGCAGAAGGTGCCCGCGCCCAAGTAGAATTGGCCATTACTTCGTCCGTGGTTCGTACTTATGCCGTGTTGCGTTCGACCGATGTTCAATGGCAAGCTGCCCAAGAAGTCGTCCGTATTCGCCAAGAAGAACAGCGAATCATCGAAGAAAAATTTAAAGTCGGATCAGCGGGTGCGACTGATCGTGCACAGGCAGAAGTTAATTTAGCCGCTGCTATTTCAGGACTATCGGATGCTGCACGTAATCGTGCCCAAGCGGAACACCAACTTGGATTTTTAATCGGACAGCCAAACTTCACGCTATCGGAAAAGTTTACGACTCCATTAACATTACCGCCACCACCTGCCGTGGGCTTGCCTTCCGATCTGCTTCGTCGACGTCCCGATGTCTTTGTCGCCGAACAAAATTTAATCACGGCAAATGCGACCATTGGTTATGTGAAGGCCGCGTATTTCCCGACGTTTTCTCTAACCGGTGCACTCGGTAATGAAAGTCGTGAGTTGAATGGATTATTTTCATCAGGCACCTCAACCAGTTCAGTCGGTTTGGGTTTAAACATCCCGCTCTTAGATTTTGGTCGCACCACTGCACGCGTTGAGGGGGCGGTTGCGGCACGAAATCAGGCGGCTACACTTTACGAAAAAACGGTGCTCAATGCTTTTCGTGAGGTTCGTGATGCCTTAGTTGATGTCCGTGAAACTCTAGCGGCAGCACAGGCTGCCGAGCGTCGGGAAAGTTCAGCTCAAGAAGCATTCCGCGTGGCCCAAGCACGTCAAAAACAAGGTCAAATCTCTCCTGTGGAGTTTTTAACTGCTCGACGTTTATTGGCCGAATCGCAGGCCTCCGTGGCTCGAGTACGCTTTGATCGTCTGGGTGCCCAAGTTGATTTAATCAAGGCGCTTGGTGGTGCTCCCGTTGATTTTGTGCCTGCTACTAAATAACCAGGCCTAGCGAGAAGAGGTTCGCCTTTGATTTCAAAAAAGGTTTTTTGAAGGACATGAATTTAACGCTTTGGCAGGAGTGGACTCAATCCGCACAAGCTGATTATTTTAATGTAGTCGCTGGCGGTATTTTCTTAGTCGCAGTGATTCATGCCTTCTTAGTTTCTAAAATTTCTGCTTACGCTAAGCAATGGGATGAAAATAATGCCCAGAGTTTTTCTGGATCACCTAGTAAGAAATTTATAAGTCATGCTATACACTTGTTAGGTGAAGTGGAAGTAGTCTTCGGATTTTGGGCTATTATTTTATTATTAACTCTTATTCTATATCCTGGAAAAGGGTGGGAGGTGATGATTCATTATTTACGCGGTGGAGATTTGCACGGCACTGATTCCGCTCCGACCTCGAAATTTATTGAACCTATTTTCGTGATGGTGGTGATGGTCGTCGCATCAACCAAGCCAGTCTTAGATTTTACCTCGTTCTTGCTTAATCGATTAGTGAAAATTTTTGGCGGATCGCCCGCTGCGGGTTGGTTTGTTATATTAACCATCGGGCCACTTTTAGGCTCATTAATCACTGAACCGGCCGCGATGACTATCGCGGCTCTCATGCTCTCAGCCCAATTTTTTGTTTATAAGCCCAGCGTATCGCTCAGTTATGCGACATTAGCTTTGTTGTTTGTAAATACATCGGTCGGTGGGTCTTTAACGCATTTTGCTGCTCCACCGATTGTAATGGTTGCTGGGCATTGGGGCTGGGGCTTGGTTAATGTGTTTAATCAATTCGGTTTGGCTTCTATTTTTACCATCCTCATCTGCAACACAGCCTACTTTTTCTTGTCTCGCAAAGAACTCATCGGCTTCAAAAATAATTCTGAGACAGTTTCATCTCTGCAAAGTCCTGATTGGTTGATTTTCATCCATTTAGATTTCATCGCTGCCTTTGTGGTATTTCTGACCAAACATCAGCTCGCTAGTATTTTAGTTTTATTTTTTATTTTTTTAATCTTTTTAAAATTTACGAGAGGACATCAGCAGCCGACTGCTTGGCGTAGTCCGGTCTTGGTCGGATTTTTCCTAGCCGGATTGGTCGTGTTAGGTGGATTGCAGTCTTGGTGGATTGCACCGATACTCGTACGACTCGATGAAGTGACCTTGATGATCTCGACGATCATTTTGTCGGCTTTCAATGACAACGCGACGATTGCCTATCTAGCGGCCCAAGTTCCCATGCTGTCGGAGAATACCTCGGCGGCGGCGGGATTGCGTCAGGCCGTCATTGCAGGTGCTTTAGCGGGTGGGGGAATGACTGTTCTGGCCAATGCACCTAACCTTGCTGGACAGACATTATTGTCCAAGTTCTTTGATGGTGGAGTTTCGCCATTGCGACTCGCACTTTGGGCTTTGTTTCCGACCGTGATAGCGGCGTGTAGTTTTTTGCTCTTCCAGAGATTTTTCTGAGAAATTAGGTCTTAAAATCCAAGATTTGACCCATTTTTGGCTGGTTAATTTTCGCTGGCTAGGTACCGTTAAATCTCCTCTTATTTTAAGTACCCCTATTTTATGAAATCCAAATCTCGTCGAGGTTTTACCCTAATCGAATTACTGACCGTAATCGCTATTATCGGCATTATGGCTGGGATGCTTTTCCCGGCGATTAATGCTGTTCGGAGAAAATCAAAAATTGCGACCTCGCAGTCTACTTTCTCTCAGTGGTGCACCGCAGTGAATCGTTATAAGTCGGTTTATGGTTCTTACCCAAACATCGGCACGAAGTACGATACCTCGGTGGACTCACTTCACAAATTAGATGACACCGCTACGGCGCTTAAATTTGTTAAATCCCTCGCAGCTAAGTTACCGAGTGGCTCGACGTTAACTTCTACGGATCGCACTACTTTCAATCGTAATGCCGAAGAATTCTGTGCCTTTTCGAAGGAAGACTACGCTTTTTATAGCACAAGTATCGATACGACCACGCTCTTGGTCGACAAATTCGGTAACTACAACATCCGCGTTATTTTTGATACCGACTCTTCGGGTAGCATCAAAGCGATTACGGGCGTAACTATTCCGGATGACATTAACTCAGCCAAGAGTGGTACAGGTCTGGGAATTGATTCTGCTAAAGGTGGTATTCCAGCTCGGGTGATTATTTTTACCGCAGCCAGTGATGCTAAAAGTTATGACGGGGTGACTATCACACCTCTCACCGCTGATGAAGCTGCTGACATTATCGCTATCCAGTGAGTAATTCTCGGATCATGGCTGGTGCTCGACGTGGTTTCACCCTCATTGAGCTTTTGGTGGTTATCACCATCATCTTGCTGATTTCTGCTTTATTCTTAGGCATTTCAACCGGTGATGGTGGCGGTTTGAAAGGTGGTCAGCGCATCATCGCATCGACCATTCGTTCAGTGCGTGCGATGGCTTTGATGAATCGCGGTGCTTACAGTTCAGGCATCACCTATAACGGTCGTTATCGTTTACTGATTTTAAATGACCCGACGGATCCAGTAAATCACCTACACCAATTCGTGGTCGCCGTGGGTTGTGTGGATTCCTCGAAAGTTTCTGCAGGTGTCGATCCAACGTCGATAACGGATACCGCCAATAGTGCTTATGTTTGGTACGCACCCGAACAGCCGACCAATCTTCCTAACGGAGTTTATTTTATTCCACCGAAGGGTTCAACCACCACCATCAATCCTCCGGTTGATGCGGATGGTGTTAAAAAAATACTAACTGATAATCAGTATAGTGTCATTGGGCCGATTGCCGATACAGCTTCGTCGGGTGTTTTAGATACCACCACGAGTCCGCCGAAGATGCTCTTTACCCCAGTCAATCAGCCTCAAGCACTCAATGCCGCTGGTAAGAGTTGGTATTACATTGAACTGCAAAGCAGCGGTGCTTCCAATCACCTCGGCAAAGTGGTACTCATTTTTGCCAATGCTACGCTGCGTAGTCCTGATGGCAAAACTGCCGAACTTGATATCCAAAATATTAATCAATTCGCAGTCGTTGCCGTTCGTCCGAATGGAGATGTAGTTATTTCTAACGACTCCGACGATATTACTCCGACCAATTCAAAAGAACTTAAATAATGAAATCCTTTTCAACATCTAGCTCGACCCGTCGCGGATTCTCACTCGTTGAAGTGACGCTCGCGATTGGTATCGTGGGCATGGCCATTTTATCCCTGGTGGGTATTCTTGGTTCCACCTTCCAACAGGTTGATGATATCATGCAGACCAATCGTGCGCTCGCGGGCGTGACTCGTCTCATTGGTGCTCTCGATAATCCTCGCTCGATTGTTTACCTCGATTCTACTGCGGCGACAAACTCTGCTAATACGGTCTATGTTCATCAATCGGCTACCTATAAGGCTTTAGTGGATCCGAATCCAACGACATCTCCAGCAACCAACTTCGATATTTCCTATCGCCTCCTTAAAGCAGCCGATACCTCTGCTAATGGTGTTTGGCTTTATGTATATGAGCGTAAAGTTTTACCTACGGCTACTGAAACCTCAGTAGCGGGCGAAGTGGTAACCTATAATGTGACCTCCAATCCGTCTGTGATGGAAGTAGCCATTTGTGATAAAGACTCCTTCCCGCCCAGTTTTACTAGCACCCGAAATGTCGTCGGCACTCCAATGCGCGTCAGGCTTTCGATTTCAAAATTACTCATCGGTCAACGCTGCGCTATCGATGCTACATCCCTTGAGCCATTGAACACCGCTTGGACTGGCACAGGAACATTACCCGATTCTAATCTTTACGCTTTAGCCTATTTACCGGTGGTTGCAGAATTTTTCCCGCACGATTATTCAGAAAAAACCAATGGGTCTAACACTGGATTTAGCCAGAGAGAAGAAACACCGGTACTCATTCAAAATATTATTATCAGTCGATGAAGTCTGTAAAATCTCCAGTTTCCCGTCGCGGCTTTACCTTAATCGAGGTGATGGTTTCGACGGCTATCATGATCGTGATTGTTTTGGCGGTGGTGACAATTGCATCGGATACTTTTAAAGCGTATGATCGCGCGGTTGCTGATTTAACTACTCAATCCGAAGCACGCGGTGTGCTCGATGCAATGGAAGGGGATTTTCAAAGTGCGATGATTCGTCCCGATGGTCGTTGCTGGATGGAAGTGATTTTACCTGGTTCAGCTAAGGCTCCTACTGGGGCAACTACTAAGGCCAACATCGGCGATATCCAATCGGTCGATCAGCCGATTATCATGCTCTTTGCGTCTCCGCCTGACCGTCCACGCTGGGCACCTTCAACCACGTCGCCTCGCACGGCTTTAAAGGGTGATGTCTGTGCGATTGCCTACCGTATTGGACAATCTTCACCTTTCGATGCTCCTGGTGATCCTATTCAACAGGTCTACGGCGTCTACCGCACCATCATCGATCCAGAGAATACTTTCAAAGAAGCCATCCCGCTCATGATGACTTCGACCGCAGCCGCTCCAATCTCGCCCTGGGATTACTGGAATGGTACTTCGGGTACAAAGCGCGGATTTGCCAACTACAGTGATATCAAGGCGGACTCCCGTGCGCTCATTGATTTTGACCAAAAAGCGACGACCCCTTGTTGGACTTTGGATCAATCCAACTTTATCGCATCAAACGTGGTCGCGATGAATTTCACTTTCTGGTGCACGTCATCTTTGCCCGATAGCTCAACAGTGACGGGTGCACGTGTTGATCCACTTAAGCGTCCCGCTCAATTGCTTCGACCTGTTCTTGCTGAGACAACTGATACGGCCTTCAAGTTTTCTGCTACTGGCTATCCTTCCTCCTACAGCGCTAATACGGTTGCTGGTGCTGATTCCAATGCGGCACCCTTACGTTGGACTGATAATAAAGGCGTCGGCGGTGCGAAAACACCGCACCCTTATGATTCATTTGTGGGACGTCTCAGAGTTTATTCGGATCGGATTTATCCCGATGCTTTAGATTCAAAAACGACACCTACTTCAACAGCCTTACCTTACTTGCCGTACACGTTAAAAGCGATCGAGGTCTCGTTAACCATCTTAACACCTGAAGGTTCAAAAGAATTACGTGCCTTACAAAAACTGGATGGCAAAGCGCAAAGCTCACAGGGTGTTGTCTTAAATACCAATGCCTCTTACCGTCGTATTGTTAATCAGTATGGACGTAATTACACTCGTTATATTCGACTTCTCGGTAACGGCGGTGGCTAAAAAAAGGCGTCTCAAACAGACGCCTTTTTTATGAGATAATATTTTAAATATCTTATTCCGAGTAGACGCCCATTTTGCGGAACTTCGCGTAGCGTTCGGCCACCAGTTTTTCGCCCGAGAGTTTGCCGAGCTGTTTAAGGGTCTCACGTAATGTCTTACGAATATTAGAACTGGTCGCAGCGGGATCTTCTTGAGCACCACCGAGAGGCTCTTTGATCACGCCATCGACGACTCCCAGCTTAACGAGATTGGGTGCGTCTAAACGCAATGCTTCTGCGGCCTTCGGTGCGTGTGAGCGATCTTTGAAAAGAATCGCGGCACAACCTTCAGGAGAAATCACTGAGTAGTAAGCATTTTCTAAAATAAAGACGCGGTTGGATACCGCGATACCGAGGGCACCACCGGAGCCTCCTTCACCAATAACGAAAGTGACGATAGGAACTTGGAATTGGCTCATCTCGCGAAGATTCACTGCGATTGCTTCGGCGACGTGACGTTCTTCGGATCCGATTCCCGGGAAGGCACCTGGAGTGTCGACTAAAGTAATAATCGGTAATTTGAAAGTATGCGCCATTTTCATGAGACGCAGGGCTTTGCGATAACCTTCAGGATTGGGGCAACCGAAGTTGCGACGTAAATTTTCTTTGGTGTCGCGACCTTTTTGCTGTCCGATAATCATCACTGGCTGACCTTCGAAAAAGGCCGTACCGCCTACAGTGGATTCGTCATCCATGTAAAGACGATCACCATGGAGCTCTTGGAAGTCGTCGAACAACATATTGATGTAGTCGAGCGAGTAGGGGCGACGAGGGTGACGTGCTAACTGAACGCGCTGCCAAGGGTTGAGGTTGCCGTAAATATCGCGACGGGTTTGTTCGAGCTTAGCCTCCAAGGAATTCACTTCCTTGGTGACGTTGATGCCCGCAGATTCCGATGAGGCACGGAGGGCAACAATTTTGTCCTCCAACTCGCGGATGGGCTTTTCGAACTCTAAAGTGAAGCGTGGCTTCGTAACAGACATGCCAATTAAATAGGACAGTTGGGGCCAGTAGAGCAAACGGAATAGGGAGCCATTAACCCTAAAATCGCCCAATTTAACCCTATTTTATGTAGGTTTTGATTTATTTGGGACTTTGCTGGGGCTGGAGCATGGATTTCACTCAATTCACGCCGTTGCGAGAGTGAGTGCTTAAACTCGTCTACCACTTCAAATAAACCATTCACGGTTTGCGTGATAAGTTATTTGGGTTACTCCTTATGGATAGATTTACATGTTTCCTCTCGATCAACGTAAAAACTGGTATTCAGGGCAAGGGCTGTGGGCAAATGTGCCAGCAAAAGATTGGAATGATTGGACGTGGCAGTTGCGAAATCGAATCACGACTTTGGCTCAGTTGGAGAAGTTGATGACTTTGACCCCTGACGAAAAAGAGGGCTGTCTTTTTGCGGCGCATAAACTTTCGTTAGCGATTACTCCGTATTATTTTAATCTGATTGATACGAAAGATCCCGAATGCCCGATTCGTAAGCAGGTCATTCCTAATATCAAAGAATCCTACATTGCTCCGGGTGAATCGTCCGACCCAGTAGGCGAAGAGGGTACGATGCCCGTTCCAGGAATCGTCCACCGTTATCCGGATCGTGTTTTGTTTTTAGTTACCGATCGTTGCGCTTCTTATTGTCGATATTGTACCCGCAGTCGACTGGTCTCCAACGCACAGGCCTACGATTTTCATCCCGAACTTGAACAAGGTTTGAAGTATATTGAGGGTCACCCAGAGATTCGCGATGTGCTGATTTCAGGGGGCGATCCGTTATTACTCTCTGACGCCAAAATCGATTCTTTGCTTGGACGACTACGTGCGATTCCTCACGTTGAATTTATCAGAATGGGTTCACGCATCCCGGTTTTTCTTCCACAGAGAATTACACCCGAGTTAGCAGAAATTTTTCGTAAACACGGACCGATATGGATGAGTATTCACACGAATCATCCGAAAGAAGTAACTCAAGAACTCGCTGTGGCTTGCGAACGCCTATCTTTAGCTGGTGTGCCACTAGGAAATCAGTCCGTTTTATTGGATGGCATCAACGACAGCGTTGAAGTGATGAAATCATTAGTTCATCGACTCTTAATGATTCGAGTGCGTCC
>JBAXUJ010000220.1:0-1763 GCA_037129735.1 Opitutia bacterium
CGGGTATGGCGAAGAGCGGCGAAGGTGCTGCTAACTTTGGTCAAACAGCAGACGATCTCGATGAAGCGTTCGAACAACAATTCGCGATTCTATCAAACACTTACCTCCGTCAGGTCGAAATTAAGATTCAAGGCGGTAGCGATGTAAAAGCACGCCTGGTCGGTGAAATCTTGGAAGATTCCATCAGCAGCACACGTAAACTCGGTACCTTATCTTGGAATACATCATTGGTCGCGGTGGTTGAATTGAAAGTCGGACAGAATGCGAAAGCCGATGAGTTATTCGCAGTGAAGTTCACCGCACAAACGAAAGAAGGCGAAGACCTAAAGTTTGGTCCTCAAGTCTTCGGTTTACCTGAAGTGGATCTCACCACGTACGCGTCGCTGGTGGCGGATGTCAACGTGTCCGCAGGTGTGAGCGAAGCGATTGTTTCCGAGAAACTGGAACAAGTTGAAGCTTTCCTTCGTAATCGTAAATTCAAAGAAGCTAAGGAGTTGTTTGCCGAAATCGAAAATCGCACCGATCTCACCAGCTGGGCTAAGCAAAAAGTTGAGTACCTCAAAGATCTGCTCGAGCATGATATGATTATGGCGATGAAGGAAATGCGTTATGGTCGAGAAGGTTTAATACGCGGAGGACGTGGTAGAATCATTGCAAATATGAGTGAGGCAGTAAGTATGAATATGATGGCGCACGAATCACCTGCGATTCGTCGTAAGATTGCCTCTGGTCGTAGCGTTAAACGCCAAAATCCTACCACCCCGCCACCCGCTGCGCCCGACGCTAATAACGGACAAGCCTAAGCGATTATAAGTAGAATTCAGTATAAAGCCCGATGGATTCAAAATTCATCGGGCTTTTTGTTGCCCGAATTAAATCGACCCTCAATCTGACGGAGAGCTCCCTATGTCCCGCGCCCTTCGTATCAGTTTAATCGCACTCGGAAGTATCGTTTTAGTACTTGGCCTGCTGGTACTTTATATTGATTCAGAATTAAAACCCGAACCTCTCGGCAAACGCGTAGCAGTCCTACTCACTGAAGCAAAAATTAAAGGCGGCATTACCAAAGTCCAAGCCGCCCTCGACGGAACTTTCAGCGCCGAAGGCATCGATCTCACTCTTGAAAACGGCACCCAAATCAAAGTTGCCGCCCTCGATGGAAAAATAAATATTTTGTCCACCGTCTTGGGCACACTGAGTTTAGATAAAATTGAGATAAAAAATATCGAGGTCGACCTCTCTCACCCTGTTCAAGTCGCCGGACCCAAAGTTCCTGAGAGTAACTCAACTTCTAAACTACCTAAATTTACGATTGGTACCTATTCTATCACTGGTCGCGCCACGCTCGCTGAGGATTATTTAATTCGATTCAGCGTACGCGGCGATTCGTTTGATTCCAATGGGCACATTGATTTACGCGCTGGCATCGCTTGGCCTGGATTTACAGTTGGAACGAATAAAACTTCTCCCCGCGCCGAAATCACTTTAAAGGCCGACCTACAAAGACCGCTCGGCGGAGACGGCACCCGCATCGATAGTTTGCTCAAAGACTTTCGAAACCTCGACCTACACTGCGTCGCTAAAGACGACAGTCCTCTCAATGCTGGGAGTATGACTCTCGATTTAGCGGGTGCTCGTAACAATGAAAGTAGACTTATTCTTAACGGCACGTTGCGCGACACTTTCAACCACGCCGCAGCTCAATTAAATCTCACCGAAATCGGTGGTAAAATAAATGGCACCGCAGAATTCAGCCTCGATCC
>JBAXUJ010000221.1:0-1751 GCA_037129735.1 Opitutia bacterium
ACTAAACAAACGTTACCTTTACCCGATAGCGCTGAGAGCGATTTATTAAATCAGGCTGAAGTTCTTGCGAGTCATGCAGAAAATCGTCGGGCCAGCCACGCTCGGTTATTACTTCTTCCCGATCGTTTACCCTTTAAAGACGCACCTCGAATCGAATGGCTTCAAGCCTGTGCCGACCTCGATCAAGCAGCGCTGGAGTCCCCTATTCGACTCATGGTTGCCCCCACAGGCTTTGGTAAAACCTCCGCTGCCCTTCGGCACGGCCTCGCACTCCTACGCAGCGGACGCGTGGGACGCTTGCTTTATTTAACCGGCAAGGGAACCGGACAGTTACAAGTTCTGGCTGAGCTAAGACGCTTAGCTAAGTCGACAGAACTCAGCGGCATGGTTCTTCGTCCACGCAGTGAACATGAAATTGATGGTTTAACTGATGACCCGGAAGAAATTCGTAAAAATTGGGCACGGGCCGCTATCAATCCACAAGCTCTTCTCGCTGATGGTGCTGAATTAAGACGGATTCGAGAGATTGGAAAAATCGCAGGCGTACCTCCGTGGGATATTACCAAAGCGATGCTCGGTCACGCCGACGTAATTATATGCGATTATAATTATGTTTTCTCTCCTCGTAATCGCTCCGCTCTCGAAACAATCCCAGGTTGGAATGATCATGATACCATGCTGATTGTGGATGAGGCACACAATCTTCCCGAACGTGCGGCTGAATGTTTATCGCTTCGCGATGACGCTCAATCCGCGAGTGATTTCAGTTTCACCTTAACAAAATTTCGTGCACCTGAACCTTGGTGTCTAGCCACACAAGCTTGGGCTGATTTCGTGGGGCGACTTCCCAAAGCGGATACCTTATCGCCCGATGATCGCCTCGAAGCCATGACGTTGACCGAAAAACTAGCACCCCTAGGCGCCACCTTCCCCATAGATTTAGATAGTCTACCCGAAGAAGCACGCACTGCGGTTTGGAGTGCGACTCTTTGGTCGCAAAGACTGGAAGAAGCAGACTTAGGCTGGCTCCTGTGGTCACCCAATGCGGGCCAAATAAACCTAGATTGCTTAACCGCCGCCAAAGCCACGGGTGAGAGACTACAATCTTTTGCACACGTATTATTAATGACTGCTACTCCCGGACCTCGCGGCGCCCTCGCCTCGGAATGCGGATTAAATAATGATCACATCATGCGCGTCGATGCCCTCGCACCTTGGCGACAAGGCGCCTACACGGTGGCAATCGATGGTCGTATTGATACGCGATTAAAAACGCGTGAAAGTCACCACCAACGCACCGCTCAATCCCTAATTAAACTTTCTGAAGAAGGTTCAGTCGCAGCTTTCTTCCCTTCTTACAAATATGCCGAGTCGATTGTTGAAGAGATTAAAAAAATAAATTCCGAAACCTCGATCGCTTTACAACCGCGCGGCCTCGGACCCGATGGCACGGCACGCTTCGTGGATGATTCATTGAGAACCTCAACCATTCTTTGTCTAATCCTCGGTGGATCACTGGGTGAAGGCGTTGACTTGCTCGGTGGAAAAATTCGCTCCGCCGTCGTGATCGGTCCCGCACTTCCCGAAGTGAATGCACTCCAAGAAGCTCGCAGAAAAATGTTTGTGGAGGATGGTGCCGAGGATGCCTTTGCACTCGCTTATGTGCGACCAGGCATGCGCAAAGTAAATCAAGCCCTCGGTCGACTCGTGCGAGCCCCTGGACACACCGCACGAGTTCTCCTCCACTGCCG
>JBAXUJ010000222.1:0-1705 GCA_037129735.1 Opitutia bacterium
AAAAATTATTAATGCAGTTTGCTGGTAAAACCATTTGGTCGGACTTGCCTCTTCATGTCGTCGATTTTGAAGGCAGCAGTCGTACGGGCGTGATTGAGTACGGTGTCGTTACGTTATTCCGAAAAGAGGTTTTTTCTACCGCGACTAAAATACATGGTGCTCGTGCGAACCTCTCTAAACTCGATACGCAATGTCATGGATTGAGTGATCGCGATTTAATTAACCAGACTCCTTTTGAAAGTGAGTGGGATTATTGGGTTTCACTTCGTCGCACCGGATTTTTTGTGGCGCACAATGCTTCCGTAGAGTCGCAGCTACTACGTTTGACTTGGCCCAGGCCTTCGGCAGTTCCTTCACTGGAAGAAGGCGTCCAGATGGCAGAGTGGGGCCCTTGGATTGACTCGTGTCGTCTGGCTCGACTTTGGTTGCCTACCTTGGGTGACTATAAATTAGCCTCACTGATTAAGCTATTTAAGTTGCAGGGCCAGTTGGACAGCCTGGCCGAGCGTCACTGCCCACCTCAGCGTCGCAAGTACCATTGTGCGCTCTATGATGCCCTCGCTTCAGCCCTTATTTTAAGGACACTTTGTGCGGGGGAGGGTCGGTCCCAACTCACCCTATCACAATTAGCCCAAGATAGTCTTAGTTTGCCTGCCCGTGAAGATAGTATGCAGGGAGAATTCGATTTATAAAAATTTCCGCTTCACACTTTCCGACATAAGTATCTAGATAATCTACTCTATGGCTTCAAAATCTCCTATTCGTGTTTCTGTGACTGGCGCCGCTGGCAATATCGGCTACGCAGCCATCTTTAGAATCGCCTCGGGTGCGGTGTTTGGTGCGGATCAGCCCGTTGCTTTAAACTTAATCGAAGTAGGACCTGGATTGAATGCGCTCGCCGGCGTGGTCATGGAACTGCAAGACTGTGCGTTTCCTTTGCTCACCGACGTCGTAGCTACGGGAGATTTAGATGAAGGCTTCAAAGATGCTGACTGGTGTCTTTTAATCGGTGCCGTGCCACGTAAAGACGGCATGGAGCGAAAAGATTTATTAGGTATTAACGGAAAAATTTTCGTCGGACAGGGCCAAGCGATTGCACACTCTGCTAAGAAGTCCGTTAAAGTTTTAGTCGTTGGTAATCCTTGCAACACCAATGCCTTGATTGCTCTGCGTTCGGCCGCTGGACTAAAAGAAGAAAATTTCTTTGCGATGACTCGTCTCGACGAGAATCGTGCGAAATCACAGTTGGCTAATAAAGCCGGCGTGCATAATTCAGTAGTAAAGAATGTAGCTATTTGGGGAAATCACTCCTCCACGCAGTATCCCGATTTTACGAATGCTCTGATTGCGGGTAAGCCTGCGACTCAAGTGATTTCGGATCACACATGGTTAAAAGAAACTTTCGTTAATGATGTCCAAAAGCGTGGCGCCGCTGTTATCAAAGCCCGTGGTGCTTCTTCAGCAGCTTCTGCCGCTAATGCCGCTCTTGATACTCTCCGCAATTTACATTTCGCGACTCCTGCAGGCGAATGGCATTCGGTAGCTGTCCTCTCCAAAGGTGATTACGGTATTACTCCAGGAATTATGTTCGGATATCCTATTCGTACACTTGCCGATGGATCTTGGGAAATTGTTCAAGGATTACCCGTCGATGAATTTTCACGGAGCAAAATTTCTATTACCGAGAAAGAATTATTAGAAGAGC
>JBAXUJ010000223.1:0-1694 GCA_037129735.1 Opitutia bacterium
GCCTATGCCTGCGATGTTACCTATGGCACCGCTTCGGAATTCGGTTTCGACTACTTACGTGATAACGGCATGGCCTTATCCGCCAAAGAACAAGTTCAACGCGGTCACTACTTCTGTATCGTCGACGAAATTGACTCGATTCTCATCGATGAAGCACGCACTCCACTCATTATTTCCGGACCTACTACCGAAGAACGCGAACCCGCTTTCCCTCGCTTAGTTGACCCCGTTCGCAAACTTTTTGAATTACAAACCAAGTTAGTCACACGCATCATCAATGAAGTCGAAGTTGAACTAAAAAAAGTTCCTGAAAATAAAGAACCTTCGCAGGATACCTTAGATAAACTCTGGCTCACCGCCCACGGGATGCCTCGTAATAAATCCTTTAGCCGTTTAATGGAAGTAGGTCGTTGGAGAAAAGCACTCGAAGCTTTTGAAGGCAATCTGGCGAGCGAAGTGGAAAAAGATCGCCGCTATTATCTCAAGGAACGTTTATACTTCTCCATCAGTGAGCGTAATCATGAATCGGATCTCACTCAACTCGGTCGCGACACCTTACGCCCTGGTGAACCCGATGCTTTCGTTTTACCAGATTTACCAACGCGCTATGTTGAATTAGATAAAGATGAATCACTGACCATAGAAAAACGTAACGAATTACGCGCTCAAGCCGAAGCCACTTACATTCAAGTTTCAGAAGATATTCACGCTATCGGCCAATTACTCAAAGCCTTTGCCCTCTACGAAAAAGACCGTCATTACGTCGTTCAAGAAGACAAGGTCATGATCGTCGACGAGAATACAGGGCGCATTATGGCTGGTCGCCGCTGGAGTGATGGACTTCACCAAGCGATGGAAGCCAAAGAAGGTGTTGCCCTCGAAAAAGAAAATAAAACGTACGCGACCATCACCATTCAAAATTATTTCCGTATGTACCAAAAGTTGGCGGGTATGACGGGTACGGCCGAAACAGAAGCCACCGAATTCCATGAAATCTACGGTCTCACCGTAGTGACCATCCCCTCTCATCGAAACTGTATTCGCATCGACGAAAATGATATTGTTTTTAAAACACGTCGCGAAAAATATGCTTATTCGATAAAACAAATTACCGAATCCTACAAAAAAGGTCAGCCTGTACTTGTAGGTACCGCTTCCGTCGAAGCTTCGGAAACCTTAAGTCGAATGCTCACGCTGGCGAAAATCCCTCACAAGGTACTCAACGCTAAACACCACGAACAAGAAGCGGATATCATCGCAATGGCCGGACAAAAAGGCGCAGTAACGATTGCGACCAACATGGCAGGACGTGGAACCGATATTCGATTGGGTGAAGGCGTGAGAGAACTTGGCGGGCTTTTTGTACTCGGTACCGAGCGCCATGAATCGCGTCGCGTGGATCGTCAGTTACGCGGTCGTTGCTCCCGTCAAGGCGACCCTGGTCGTTCAAGATTTTTAATCGCTCTGGAAGACGACTTAATGCGTCTCTTCTCCAACGCTGGTATTATTTCATCGCTCCTCGAGAAATCTTTTAAAGAAGGCGAACCACTCGAACACCCGTTACTGAATCGTTCTATCGGCACCGCACAAAAGCGCGTCGAAGGTCAAAATTACTCTCAACGCAAACGTCTCTTACAGTATGATGACGTACTCAATTATCAGCGTCAGATTATCTACGGTCTAAGAAATCGTTC
>JBAXUJ010000224.1:0-1689 GCA_037129735.1 Opitutia bacterium
CATCCCTGACACGAATTCCGTGGCTCTGGGTGTTGGGTGGTTTTCTTTTTCAAACAATTCCCGCAGCCTTACGCGACGAAGCACTGCCCGTCGTACTTAAAAATCATGGAGTTAACGATGGAACCATCACGCAGGTAGTCGGTGTTCTCGGATTAATCGTCGCTCTCAAAATATTTTGGGCACCCTTCCTCAGTCTCCTCGGAAAACCACGTACACTGATACTATCCTGCCAAGCAGGGATGATTGTCTCCATCTTACTCCTCAATCATTTCATCGGTTTAGAACAAACAAGCCTCATCGCCGTTGTCTTATGTATCCTCACTTTGTTGTCCGGCGGACATGATTACCTTCTCGATGGTTATTACGTTCATTCGTTAAATGACAATCAACGTGCGAAATATTCAGGTCTGCTTAATTTCTCTTCAAAACTTGGACAAGTTTTAGCCGGTCCAGGATTAATCTACCTCGCATGGTTTTTTCACACTCATTCAAACACGACCACGAGTGAGATGAAACTTACCCTCTTTTGTTTAGCGGGATTTTGTTTGGTCATTCTTTTACTAACTCAGTGGGGCTTCACCCGTGAACCAAAAGAAATCGTCTCAGAGAATCTAGATAAGTTATCTACCCTCAAAGCCATGGGCGGAGCACTGAAATCACTCTATCAAGATTCGAGACTACCCATCATCATAGGTCTTATCTTTTTCTACCGTGCCAGCGAGGTCCACATGAACCACGTAATCAAACTCTTTGCTAAAGCGAGCGTGCTGCAAGGTGGACTCGGACTCGATGATGAAACTTATGCGTACTTGCGCATTACGACTGCCATTCTTGGACTCGCCATCGGTGGTATCATTGGATCAGCAATTATAACACGTCGAGGTCTGGCTCAATCACTCGTGCCTCTAGGCATCTGCATGCATTTGCCCCTTATTGGAATCAGCTGGTTGTCTTTTCATGTAAATCCAGTCCCATCACTGAATATCATTTCCGCTATTTTCTTTCTCGAGTACTTAGCCTTTGGTGCCGGCCTATGTGCATTAATTCTCGCCATGATGAAACTCGCCGCCGGACCACAAGCAGCTGTCCGATACGCGCTACTGTCCACCCTCTCGCTAATTGCTGTCTACCTACCAGGACTATGGGCAGGTAAACTCTCTAATCTATTAGGATACTCGGGTTACTTCTTAGCAGCGTTAGCCTTAGCCATTCCAGGTATTTTCGCAGCAGTTTTAGCAGCCAAGAAATTAAAAGAGGCTTAAGCTTTCTTGGGCAGGACAATCAACTGCTGAGCGTGAGATAATTTAAAATATTTCTGAGCGTACGCTTGGATCTCCTTCGCATCTGTCTCGTTCATTCGGCGTTCCCATTCAGCATCGAAATTCGCACCTAGGCCCACGAGCTCGCGAGTAAGTGCACCCTGCATGCGACGACCAGCGGATTGACGTCCCTGTCTTCTTGAAACGCGTAGACGTCTTTTAGCATCCTCAATCTCGTGCTCTTTAAATTCGCCCTTCGATAATCGAGCGAGCTCGCCCTTCATCTCTTCAATAACCTGCTGAGCCGCTTCCTGAGTCGTCCCACCGTAGAGATAAAACATTCCCTGATCAGCGGTCTCAACACGCGTTGCACCAACGAAATAAGCTAGGCCTTTTTCTTCACGCACTCTTTGGAAGAGTCCACTCGCCA
>JBAXUJ010000225.1:0-1683 GCA_037129735.1 Opitutia bacterium
CGATAAACGGTTGGGAAGTTTTGTTTAGTGATATTTACCTTTGCGACTTTGTTGTCGGACAAAACATCGGATACGCGATCGATAATAAATGTCTCTGCAGTTGCACCTGTCACCACAGTTGCTCCTTTGATTTCCATTTCAGCGGGTTGCGCTGCTTGTTCAGCATCGGCTACATAGGCATTCACCATTTGATCTTGTCTGCCTCGTGATAAACTCTTGGCCATCGGTGCTGCCGCACCCATCGCGACCACCGCTTCTTGTTTATTAATAAACCAAGGTGATAAATGGGGTTCACGACCGCCAATACCTGGCTGGGCGGTGGAAAGTTTTAAGGCTACACCTTTCCAATCTTCACCGGTGGACTGACGTACTTCTGCGTTATAGGTGAGTTCTAAATTCCCCTGAACGGTATTAGCGCGAACATCGTAAGAAGGTCTCCAACTGGGACCATTAACGATATAAGAGAGGTCTAATTGAATGAGGCCCGATTTCTTAACATCGATTTTAACCTTAGCTACATTGCGATATTTAACATGCTTAACATTCATGTTCTCAATCTCACGGACGATACGATTGATTTCTTTTTGCACACCCAGGGTGGTTTGAGCGTTAGCAAAAATTTCTTTATCACATTTTTCTAGGGCTTCGGTGTGAAATTGAAGATAGCTTGACCACTTGGATGTATCCATTTCAGCCGGAGTTGTCGCCGTTGCTGTCGTGGTCGTTAAACGGGTAAGGATTTTTTCTAAGGCGGCTTTGCGATTATTAATCCGCGCATCGCTCATGTTTAACTCCTTCAGCTGTTTGGCTAATTCCTCTTTTTTGTCTTCCAGTTCTTTTAATCGAGCATCAGCGGTGTCAGTCGTTTGCACCGCTTCAGCACGAATATCAATGAGCGCGAACTCACCTTTGCCTTGTACGCGTACTGAGCTTAAATCAGCCGATCCAGGTAGATTTTCGAAACTCAACACATGTTCACCGGCATCGAGATTGCCTTCGAGATGTTTGACCACTTCGGCGCGGTCGCTGTAAACGGTCACCTCACTAATTTTGGCTGTATCGGTAGAAAGCGTTTGAGCACAAAGACGAACGAAAACGAAAGCCAGTAAGACGGGTGAATAGCGCATAGGGGAGTGTTTGCTATGTAAGCGACACCCGGACCTTTGTCCGTCTAAAAATCTAAACTTCTTAGACTTTTGGCTTCGGCTCTTCGTCTACGACCTTGATACGTAATTCGCGGAGCTGTTTAGCCGTCACAGGACTTGGGCTTTGCGCCATTAAGTCCTGACCACTTTGAGTCTTCGGGAAGGCTAAAATATCACGAATCGAACTACGTCCAGCCAACATGGCCACGACGCGGTCGAATCCGAGGGCAATACCACCGTGGGGAGGGGCACCGTACGAAAACGCTTTGAGCATGTAGCCAAAGCGACTTTCAACCACGTCTTGTGGAATTTTAAGAATGTCTTCGAAGACTCTCTTTTGAATCGCAGGGTTATGAATACGAATGGATCCACCGCCGAGCTCCACACCGTTCAGAACAATATCGTAGTGTTGACCGCGTACTTTTGCTGGTTCGGTTTCTAATAATTTTTCGTCTTCGACCACGGGTGCAGTGAAGGGGTGGTGTGCGGAGATATAACGTTTTTCTTCGGCATCCCAAAGCATGAGAGGGAATTCAAT
>JBAXUJ010000226.1:0-1661 GCA_037129735.1 Opitutia bacterium
TAATAAAATCGGGTAAAATATCCCAACCTAGTAAGGTGTCGATAAAAGGCATGGGTCAGCCTAACTGACCAAACAAAACTGGCAAACCTAAGCTCTGGTTTTGCGTTTAGGTTTTTTTGGCCAAAAGGAGGGCACAGCTGACTGGTAAATTTTATAATTATAACCCTTGGAATTGGAGAGATGTTCTTCGGTTAAAGATACACCCGTGACCCTGGTTAATAAATAGTACATGAAGCCGGCGCAGATAATGCCCGGGATCGCATAGAAATCATCGTTGTAACTGAGTAGGGCAAACCCAACCCAGACTAGCCATTCGCAGAAGTAATTGGGATGTCGCGACCAAGCCCAGAGTCCCGTATCACAAACTTCACCTTTAACTGAGTTTAACTTAAAGTTTTTTAATTGGCGGTCGGCCACAAATTCTCCGACCAAACCAACGAGGGTGACCACAATGCCTACCCAGTGGATAGGTAAGAGAGATTTTTCGCTGTATAAAATGGACGAAATAAAAGGCGTACAAAGAAAACTTAAAACGAGGCCCTGCATCATGTAGAACTGAAACATTTTTGAATACAAAGCGCCGGCCCATTGCTCACGCATTTTTATATATCGCCCGTCTTCATGACGGATATCCTTGAAGATTCTTTTAGCGAGGTGAGTGCCGAGTCGTAAACTCCACAATAGAACCAATAGAATTAAAATAATCGTCGAGTTATTCCAACTAAAGGGATATCTGATCAGATAGTGAGCGCACAAAATGGAAAAGAAGTAAGCCCAGAAAGCATCCACGATAGACCAATTGTCTAATTCTTTAGCAATCCACCAAATGACAGCGAAAAAGATGAAAGAATAGCTCAGTAAGCGAAGAAATTCTATGACGAGTTGAAATAACATTTAAAATTTAGCGTGTGATGAAGCGTTTAAAGACAAGAAGGAGAATCCTATAAACTATCCATGTAGCCCATGGAACTACAACAAGCCAGCCTAACAACGCATGCTCACCCATTTGGAAAAATTTTGTCACAAAGTTGGCAAACGATTGACTGAACTCCGCCTTCATTTGACTGATTTCAATCACTTGAGCTTCCGAGCCGGTTAATTTCTCCCCCAGTCGAATCCAGGGTATGATTAAGGCAATTTGCAGCGGATAGCTAAAATAATTGATCGTCTGCATAACGACGTGATTGAGTCGGAAAACTTTTCCCGCCAACAAGCATAAGAGTGTCGTCGTCCCAATAAAGGGATTCACCGCAATCGCTAAACTGACCGCACTAGCCAAAGCTAAATCCTTCGCCGTGATACCTTGTTTTAGCTCCGCCACCAGCGGATCTTTAACTTTTCTTTTAAACCAATCTGTGATGCGACTCATTAACTAGATTTCTTCGTGAAGAAGATTTTGGTGAGATTGGATTCTTCCGTATTTCCCCAAAGACAACTCAGTGCATAACCTGCGATGGCGAAGTTTCCGAGTAACATGAGGGCGACCCACCAAGCGAAGCGCACGAAATTATTATTTTCTCTCCAAGCGATGTAGAGCCAGAAGGCCATAAAGCCGAAATAGGCATCGAACATCGTCGCTAAACCCCAGGGCTCTTTACACACGGTCACATATCCGCCGACCACATTAAGCGCTTTGCCAGCGTACTCAGGTAGAGAGCTAA
>JBAXUJ010000227.1:0-1658 GCA_037129735.1 Opitutia bacterium
CCTTCACACATTGGAAAGACACGAAATACACGGCAACATTGAGATCGCGTGGTCGCGGTGTGCATTTCTTTGAAGCCATCAATCCCACTCAAAGTGAACCCGCCAAAGTAATTTATGGAATCGACCGTGCCTACGGCGCCCTCACCGAAGCAACTTACTATAGTCAGACCGGAAAAATTACCCGGACCTTAAAAATTGAAGACTTCGCTAAAGTTGACGGACAATGGATTGTCAGCACTTGCAGTATTCGCGATGAAACGACACGTGACATTGATGTACTGAAAATCACAGATGCTGCCGTAAGAATTAATTTACTGGATCAAACTTTTACGCCCGAGACTTTAGTTGAGAAAGCTAAATTCCCCACTCCTGCCGAGCTACAACATCTCTAATCATGAGTGCATACGCTTCAAAAATAACCCAGTTTTGCAATCTGGTTACTAATAATAAGAAAATTAAGGATTTTCCTGGAGCAAATAATGGTCTGCAATTTCGCGGTAATAACAAAGTTCGCAAAGTAGGTGCTGCCGTCGATGCCGGCGCTAAAGTTTTTGAACAAGCCGCTAAGCGGGGTGTCGATTATTTGATCGTTCACCACGGAATACATTGGTCGACCGTATCTCCTAAAAACGAAGTTAAAAAACTCCGCCAAGCAGCACTCAAGAAAAGTAAACTGTCACTTTACTCCAGTCACCTCCCCCTCGATGCTCATCCCGCCATTGGTAATAATGCTTTGATTGCACAAGACCTCGGACTGAAAGTGGTTCGTTGGTTTGTCGATTTCGAAGGCCTGCCCATTGCTTGTATCTGTCGCGGTATCAGTCGTAAAAAATTAAGTCAGCGTCTCAAAAAATCTTATCCCAAAACTTTCAAGGCGATTGAATTCGGATCCAAGAATCCTAAGTGGATTGCGATTCTGAGCGGAAGTGGACGCAGTGCTCTTCCCTATTTAAAATCTGAAAATTGTGATACCTTAATCACCGGTGAACTGCGCGAAGAGCACTTTAACGAAGCTCACGAACAAGGCTGGAATCTCTACCCTTGCGGACATTATGCGACGGAAACTTGGGGCGTAAAAGCACTCGCTGCTGCAGTCTCAGCAGAGTTTGATATCCCCTGGGAGTTTATCTCGACCGACAATCCCCTTTAAGCATGTCCGTCTATCGCGGTCGTATCGCCCCCACACCCACCGGCTTATTACATGTGGGTCATGCGCGTACCTTCGCTCAGGCAGCCGAACGCGCCAAGCGTGCGAATGGACATCTACTCTTTCGAATAGAGGACTTAGATGCTCAGCGCTGTCGTGATGACTTCGCCAAGCAATCGATGCAGGATTGTCGCTGGCTGGGTTTCGAGTGGAACGAAGGTCCCGACATCGGTGGCCCCTTCGGCTCTTATGTTCAGTCTCAAAGAATAGAATACTATAGAGAAATCTGGAAACAACTACATGCCACAGGACTCATCTACCCGTGCGACAAATCACGTAAAGATGTAGAACGTGCTTTAGTCGCACCACACGCTGAAGACGATCAAGAACCGATTTTCCCGATTGAATTAAGACCCGATAAAAATCTGGGCAGCAATGCCACTGAACCTAGAAACCAAAACTGGAGATTCCGAATTCCTCTGGGCGAAGAAATTAAATTTATCGACCAACT
>JBAXUJ010000228.1:0-1652 GCA_037129735.1 Opitutia bacterium
GTGCGAGGTTTCGTCAGTAAAAACGAAAATATCAGTCGACTAAAAACCGCCCTAGAAATTATCGCCCAAGGCGAAACTTGTTTTAGTAATGAATTTAATGACGCACTCATTACAGCGCTTAAAAATCCTGAAGTATCTGTAGATCAGATGGCCATGATGTTAACGGACAGAGAACGTGAAGTAGCGGTGATGATTGCGAAGAGTTTTTCTAGTAAAGAAGTTGCTGTGGCGCTGAATATAAGCGTCAAAACCGCTCAAAACCACCGTACCAACCTCATGAGAAAGCTGAATGTTCATGATTCTGCGGGAGTTATACGCTTTGTTATTCGTCAAGGATTGTATGACCCCTGCGAAGGGCTTTAAGGTAGCGGGGTGAAACTACCCCGTCGCCATTTTATTGCCCTCAGTGGCACTGCCCTACTCGGTGCCGCATTACGCGCACAGTCGGATAACTCACCGGAAAATTTTGATGTCTGTGTTTACGGCGCAACAGCGTCAGGAATCGCCGCAGCAATCTCGGTAGCCGAACAAGGTTTTAGCGTCGTGGTAATTGAACCTAGCCGATGGCTCGGTGGCATGAGCGGAGGCGGACTTCACCGCATCGATTGGGGCACCAAAGCCAGCGTCGGCGGACTCGCGTTAAAATTACTCATTGATGACGATAACGTCGCGATGCGAAAACTTTATACCAAGTTATGTTCCGAAAAAAATATTAAAGTTATTTACGAGCATCGCTTAAATAAAGTCGTCAAAGAAAATACCCGCATCCAATCCATTACTTTAGATTTAGCTCCCTCCGACTCTTTAGGTGTACCCGCTGCGCAAGCGAAACAAGTTGAAGCTCGTCGCATCTCCGCCCGTATTTTTATCGATTGTAGTTATGAGGGCGATCTCATGGCACAGGCTGGAGTTTCACACACCTACGGCCGTGAAAGTCAGGATACCTACAACGAATCCTACGCCGGTGAGCGCCCTGCCCTCGTTACCTACGATATAGACCCCTATAACACGCCTGGGAAGCCCTCCAGCGGGCTTTTACCCCTCCTTCAGGACTATCAACCCAAAGGCTCAGGTAAGGCCGATAAACTGACGATGGCGTATTGTTTTAGATGGAAGCTCAGCCGCCTGCCCGACCGCATTCCTTTTGCCTCACCCGAAAATTACGATCCACGCCAATACGAGATTTTCCGTCGGGCGTTTAAAAATAATATTAAAATTAATACGGGGCTCAAAATGCGTCACCCAGGAAAATTAGAGGACTATCTTGGCGGTGGTGTATTCAATGAAAACTCCAGTCGATCCCTTTGGGCACAATCAGTAGCAGGATCGAATCAAGATTATCCGACGGGCGATTGGGCAACGCGTTCAAAAATTTGGAAGTTCCATCAAGATTTCATTCGTGGCATGTACCACTTCCTGCGCACTGATGAAGCAGTTCCCGAAATTTATAAAAAACTAGCGAACGAAACTGGACTCACTCCGGGAATTTTTGACGAGACAGCGGGCTGGCCACATCAACTCTATGTTCGTGAAGCACGACGGATGCAGTCGACTTATGTCATCACCCAAAAAGATATGGAAGGTCGAGTGGGCTCCATCGCTGATTCCATCGGTCTAGCTTCCTATGGTATCGACGATTGGCCGTACGCTAC
>JBAXUJ010000229.1:0-1621 GCA_037129735.1 Opitutia bacterium
TCGGTGGCACTGCCCCCGCAATCTTTAACGCTGCCAATGAAGTCGCCGTCAGCGCATTCATTGAAGGAAAAATTGCATTTACCGATATTGCACGTCTGATTGAGGAAACACTCACGCAATCCAAAACTCGGAAACCTTCTTCCTTAAGCGATGTTCTTCAAGCCGACGCCGAAGCACGCTCACTCACCACACAACTTATTCAACGCCTCGCGCGCTAAAAACTTTTCATGGAAAATAATTCTTTATCCGAAATCCTTAACTCCATCCGCGGCATTGCGCTACTCGCCCTCTTTTTTGGTGGCTCAATTTTCGTTCACGAACTCGGACACTTTCTCGCTGCTCGCTGGCGTAAATTAAAAATCGAAAGATTCTCCATTGGCTTCGGTCCGAAGATTTTTGGTTGGACTGGAAAAGATGGCGTGGATTACCGCGTTTCTTGGATTCCTCTCGGTGGCTACGTCGCCCTTCCACAAATGGGCGATAGCTCAGCGATCGAAGGCGAAACCGATGCGAAAGCAGAAAAACTCCCGGAGATTTCCTATGCCGACAAGATGATCGTCGCCGTCATGGGCGCCGTCTTCAACGTCATCTTTGCCTTTGGTTTAGCGTGTATTTTATTCTTCACCGGAGTGCCTGTTCCCGAAGGTAGCGCCAGCACTACCGTGGGCTACGTCCAAGAAGAAATTGTTACCAATTCCAATTCACTCGCGGAATTGGGATTAGGCCAAACGACTCCAGGCCCGGCTTTCGCTGCAGGTGTGAAGTCCGGAGACAAAATCTTAGCGGTCGATGATCAACCGGTGAAAACTTTCGGTCAAATCAGCGAAGCCATCTTACTCGGAAACGGAAAAAATTCCCAAGGCGAACCCACTTGTCGTTTAACGATTCAACGTGGTGACGAACAAAAAGTGATTACACTAATCCCTGCTCGTATTGAACTCAACGCACGCAGTGGTGATCGTATTCGCGTCGCGGGCATTATGCCCAAGAGCAACGTGGTCATTGATAAGCCAATGCCTGGCTCACCCGCAGCCCTCGCAGGAATTGTCGCTGGAGACAAAATTTTGAAAGTGGATGGCCAGACAATTAATAATACCACCGAGTTCCAAGAAATTCTCCGTAAAGGGGGCGCGAACGAACGTCTGATTGAAGTCGAATCCACTCTCGGAGAAAATAAAGGGGCTAAACGTATGTTGAAATTAACTCCCCAGATGAAAACGATGACTAATCCCGTCGCCGTCATCACCTACGGAGAAGCCAATAAACAAAGCTCTATCATTCTGGTTCCCGTCACTCCAAATCTTCTTTCGAGTGACGATAAAAATCCTCGCAACCAACTCATGGTTCTCAGCGTATTCCCTGAAGATAACGAGCGTGCTGATTCACTCAAAGCCGGAACGGTCTTTGATAAAATTGATGGCAAAGAACTCACCATCTTGCGTTCACTCGAGGACCTAAACAACGCGACTAATCAAGGCGCACAAAACCTCACCTTCTATTGGAAACGCGCCAATGGCGAAAATGGTTCGGTCATTTTAAAGAATGCCGAAATCAAACAAGGTAAACCTCTCGAACGTGCGCTGATTGGAGCTCAATTCTTATCTGTCCCAGAAGTTGCTTA
>JBAXUJ010000023.1:0-13462 GCA_037129735.1 Opitutia bacterium
CGAACCACTTGGCGAAGCTCTTCGATATTTTTCAGTTCTTTGGTCGCCATCGCTTGCACGAGAATATTTCCCATGGCCGTGGCTTCGACCGGGCCCGTCACGATGACTCGACCCGTGGCATTCGCTGTGGCCTGATTTAAGACGTCATTACGACAGCCACCGCCGACAATATGAAGTTGTTTAATTTTTCTGCGGGTGAGTTTTTCAACACCATCGAGCTCTTCACGATAAAGTAGAGCTAAGGAATCTAAAATACAGCGGCTGATTTCACCGATTGATTGAGGGACGGGCTGCTTGGTTTCGCGGCAGTAGTCTTGAACTTTTTTAACCATACTGCCCATTTTTGAAAATCGAGTATCATCAGGTCTAATCAGGGAGCGTAACTCGGAAGACTTTTGTGCCTGTTGAGTGATACTTGTGTAATCTAGATTCTTATCGGTCTTGATCCATTCACGGCGACATTCCTGCAAAATCCATAGTCCCACCAAACATTTGAGAAAGCGAGTGGTACGATTATGCCCGATTTCATTGGTGAAATTAGCCTTACGCACCGCCTCATTGATCAATGGCTTATTGAGCTCAACGCCGAGCAAGGACCAAGTTCCCGATGAAAGGTAGGCCCATTGATTTCCCTTAGGCGCTGGGACAGCAGCCACCGCTGAGGCGGTATCATGAGCGCATACAGCTACCACCTGAACGTTTTTAAGTTTAGTTTTCTTTTCTAAAGCCGGTGAAAGGTTCGCGATAACTTTTCCTGGCTGAATGGTTTCAGGAAAAAGATGTTTCGGAATATTCAACTTTTCGATCAAGGGCCATGCCCAGTTATTTTTACTGGTATCCCATAATTGACTACCTGATATCAAGGTTTCCTCTGCACGGATTTTTCCGGTAAGCTTCCAGCTCACGGCATCGCCAATGAGTAAGAACTTGTCGGTATTCTTTAAAACTTTTGGACGAGTTTTAAGATCAGCATACAACTGATAAAGCGTATTAATGGAAAGTGACCCAATACCTGTAGCACTAAAAATCTTTTGTGGAGACAGCTTTTTCTGGATTTCTGCAAAGGTGACGTCGGTTCTTTCGTCGCGGTAGCAATAAGGTAGATCGATGACTTCTCCGGCGCGATTAATTAAAACATAATCCACACCCCAGGAGTCGCAGCCAATCGATTTCACTGGCCCAAGTTTAGCGGCTTTCTGTAAACCGATTTCGATTTCTTTGATTAGTCGGGGAAAATCCCAACGCAGTGTATTTTTACTTTTGATTGCACCGTTCGAAAAACGGTGGACTTCGGTCATACTTAATTTGCCAGAGCGGAGTGATCCACGGATCACGCGACCCGACTCAGCTCCTAAATCAATGGCTAGGTAGTGTGACATTATTGTCCGAGCATTTTTTGACGGTAGTGTTCGTCAGGTCGACCCGCGATGCGTTCAACTTGTCCGGCTGACATGAAATCGGGCCCACCGAGGGTAGCGGCACCAACAAATATCTGCGCAGACTTTTCAGCCATGAGCAATGTCCCCATGACTGCTTTAGGACTGGATCCCACAGCGATGATTCCGTGATTCTTCAGTAAAATGACTTTCGGTTCACGACCAGTACGACGAATATACAGGAGAGTTTCATCGCGAATCGCCTTAGCTAAACTTAAACCTGGATCCACGTAAGGCACTAAAACGGACTCAGTTCCGCAAAGAACTACTTCGTCAGGAAATAAACGCTGCGTTGCAAATTCCTTTGCTCGCGGAGAACAGAGAATTTGATTTACCGCAATCGCGTGAACGTGACCGACACAGTTCACGCCAGGCAGAGTTAAGAGCCACGCGTGGAAGAGTGCTTCAATCGAAGGCTTTTTGGCATTCGAATCTACGCGCGAATCAAACAAGGCTTTATCAATCGCTGCATCGCTTAAATCTTTTTCATTAAACAGCGGGAGAAGTTTATCAAAGCGACAAACGGCGACATCCGTTGTTTGCAGTTTTTCAAGATTGGTACCCGAGGCTTTTACCGCGAAGGTTTCGTCGTTCAGTTTAAGAGATGAATTACCTTCGCCCAAAATTGCCATGCGCAACGCGGGCGAACCCATTTGGTGCGACAGCTCTAAGAGAGGATTTAAGTCCTTCGCTTCGGTACTCATCTTAGTACTTACCGCAAAGGGATACCTTGATACCTAATTCTTGGAAAGCTGCTGCTTTAGCCAATAATCCTCGTTTTGCGCCGGCAGGGGAGGGTGTGTAGACCACTTGAATGTGGTTGGAAGGGTGGCGAGCCATCATCTCATCGCGGGAAATGCCCGAGAGTACGGTGTGCATGATTGGCCACTGTGGAGTGGATTTTTGCCAGCGATCTTCGGTTTCGGCCTGAGGCAGCGCAATGACTTCAGCGATACCCAAGTCAGCGTGGAGTTCATTGTCGCGAACGAAAATACGAGACCAAACAATCCAACCTGGTTTGGAAACACCTTTAACCGTACCACCACCTAGACGGAAGTACATGGCTGGCTGTCTCTCCGAAACCGTTCCTTTATAACCACCGATGAAATGTTGTACTGGAGCGGCACCAGAAATTAAGAAGACCCAGACGTACTCATCGATTATTTTCTTACCCGATGGACCGACATACTGACGGCCCCAGCGTAAATCGTGCAGAGTGTTCTCAGGTTCGAATCCTAATTTCTTCCACAAGTGATAAGTGATTAAACCATCGAGGCCGGCACACTCATCGACTTCGTTAAAGTGAGGGAGAGCTTCGCCTTTAAATAATTCACGTTTGTTAGCGCGATCAAAGACAGGAGGGCGCTCACGGTTATTTAGGAGGCCTTCTACGAGATCTGAAGCGGGAGCGAGATCCTTCAGACCTTGTTGATACTGAATACCAATAGTCGCACAGCCGAAGTCATCTGCAATACGCACTGCGGCGATGTACATCTTTAACTGGGCGAGGGTTTGAGCTTTGGTGAGTTCGGTCTTTTCATTCTTACCCCAAGCAAATTTCATTCCTTTTTTGAGTAACCAGTTGAGAGCTTTTTGCGCTTCGGCATCTTTCACGGTTAACATCTCAGCATAAAGCGAAGACTGACTGAGACGTTCTTTATAAACACCAGTTGGGTGAATGATTTCGTCAGGAATAATGGCATTGTACATACCCATGCAACCTTCGTCGAAAACACCCATGATCGCTTTTTTGGAACGGAAATCTTGGGCGAAGCGACGACCGACCGAAGCATCCGTACCGGAAAGAGGGCTGCGCAATGTTTTCACATGAGGGGTGGTATGCTTAACTTCACCTTTCTTGAGCCAAGCGACTAAACCATTTTTAAATTTCTCATCGGTGAAATCTTCACTCCATAACGAAGAGAATTTAACACCCGCTTTGAGCAGTGAACCATTGAGATTCAACATACCGACGAGACCCGGCCAAACGC
The DNA here is from genome assembly GCA_037129735.1 of Opitutia bacterium. Classification (GTDB taxonomy): domain Bacteria; phylum Verrucomicrobiota; class Verrucomicrobiia; order Opitutales; family UBA953; genus UBA953. Next base: position 3,428 of record JBAXUJ010000023.1, read on the forward strand.
CTGACCAATTTGCCAGAGTTAAGATAGGGCCAGTATGAGTTAACAAACCAGGCAGAATGTGGTGAGAGTATTGCCAGACTGCTTCGGCGACAATGACAGGAGCGTCTTGGGGAATCTTACTGAAAACTTGAATACCGTATTTTTGAGAATCGATAAAGCTGTGCTTAACGTCGGAGCGATATCCGTGAGCACGCTTGACGGTGTAACCGAGAACGCGGAGTGCTGAAATTAATTTCGCCTCCATCGCTAATTGTTCTTTCTCACACTTCTGATTAGCGGAAGCGCGAAGATCGCCGTTAGCGACCAAGTAGATAGTATTTTTTTTCACGAGTAGGGTGGGTGATGAAATTAAGCGGTAATGATGTGCTGAGCTGGCATTTTTACTTTTGCTTTAGAAACCATAGCCGCATCAGCATCAACGACTAAATATAAAGCAGCAATATCACGCGTCACGGCACTGGGACCAGAGCGGCCGAGTTTAGATTTGTGCATACAAATGAGTGTTTGGTCACTACGACGAATCACTTCGCGTTGTTGGTGAGAAATATCGCGCTGAGAATTCCAGAGTCCGTTTTCATCGATGCCTTGGGCACCGAGTAAAGCTAAGTCAAAATTCCAACGAGCAACTTCCTCTAAAGTGCGATCACCGGCCACCATGGCTTGTTGGGCCAGATACAATCCGCCAGGAATATAAACTTCAACTCCAGGCAAGGTGCAGACCAACTGGGCAGTCGGAATGCTGGTGGTGATAATTTGTAAATCAGGAATACGGGCAGCGACGATGGCTTCAGCGGCACAATGCACAGTCGAACCAGAATCAATATAGATGGTCATACCAGCCTTAACAAACGTAGATGCTTTTAAGCCGACTTTTTGTTTAGCCTCAGCTTCATCAGTTTTACGTGAATCAAGTGGCGGGAAGTTTCGATTGAAATCAGATAAGGCGCCACCATGCGTTCTGGTTAAACGGCGCTGACTTTCTAATTCAGTGAGATCGCGACGAGCCGTAGCTTCGGAAACATTAAACTGCTTACAGATTTCTAAGACGGGAACGTAGCCAACATTTCCAAGGAGTTTTGCGATTGCATCGCGGCGGGCTTCGATAACGTGTCGGGCAACTTTCATAGGGGTAATTTATATGACTGTTCTCAGTCATGTAAATGGCAAGCCGATTACCGACCCCAAACCAACCCCATCATGTATTTCGCACAATATACATTATGTCTAATTTATAATACTACAATAAATACAGGCTTAATATCAACTTTATATGAATAATCTTGGGGTCTATACAGTCACCCTCTAGGCTTTAAGCTACACGTACAATGTTTGCACGAAAACACTCATTTGATTCAGTCTTCCTATTAGTGATTATCACGGTGTTTATGGGCGGTTGTGCTACTCAGACAGACAAAAAACAACCGGCCCCGATAGGTACTTATCCAGCCGATCAGTGTTTAAGTTGTGAGGCCATCATGCCGCGTTCGGTACCTGTGACTTACCTGATCTTACATCATACCGCTGCGCCCCTACCCTCGGCCTTAGAGATTCTCCGAGGCAAAGACCCGCAGCATAAGGTGGGTATTCATTATTTGGTGAGCGATGAAGTCACGCCCAGGGTTTTTAAATTAGCTGCGGAAGAATTTTCGACCTCCCATGCCGGCAAAAGTAAGTGGATGAATATTAAAAGTATGAATCAAGCATCCGTCGGCATCGAAATCGTTAATCTCGACGGAAATACGAAAGCGTATCCCAAAGAGCAAATATCCAAAGTCATCGATCTCTCACTCGATATTATCAAACGTCATAATATTCCTGCAACGAATGTGTTAGCGCATTCAGATATCGCTATCGGACGCAAAGTAGATCCCGGCAGTAATTTCCCCTGGAAAGTTTTAGCTGAAAGTGGCGTGGGCGCTTGGCCCGATGATGTCGATGTCGAGCGTTTTAAAATTCTTTATGCCCCAAAAACCCCCAGCAGTTCTGTGATATTCGACATGCTCAAGACTTATGGATATCAGCCCGAAAACTCTCACGCCAACACCATCAAGTCAGCACTCGAAGCCTTTCAGAGACATTTCAGGAATTCTAAAGTTAATGGTGAAGCTGATACAGAGACGGTCGCCATCCTTGCGGCACTCAATTTCAAGTACCGTAAAAAGTAACTTAGGCGTCGGTTCGGATTCCCAGACGACTCTTAACTTTGTTAAGTGCATCCGTCATCATATCGCGCTCGGGATACTTCCACCAATAAAGTATGCCCGCATAAGCGATGGCGGCAACCGCTGCGGCGATACTCATCGCCATGAATAACGCGATTTTAGAATTCAAGATATTCCAACCGTGTAACCATGGATTTATGAAATGAAAAATCTGGTACGCAATGACACCCATCAACATAGACCCTACGATACTTTGTCCACATGGCTTCCAAAGTGACTCAGCTAAAACGTATGGGGCTGATTTTTTAAGCTCCATACGCAGTAATGCATACTGCACAATAGCAGCTAAGGCATTGGCACAGGCTAAGCCCTCGATACCGTAACCTTTCCAAACCACAAAGACCGAGGCGACGACGTTGACGGATACGGATTGCAAGGCCACGCGGAATGTCGCCGTTGTATTACCGATCACATTCAAGGCTCGCGTAACCATCGAGATCATCGCGTGGAATGGCATCGCTAAAGCGAATAAACAAAGCACCAGTCGAGTATTCTCACAATCCTCAGCCTTGAATTTTCCGAATTCGAAAAGCACTTGGACTATTTCTCTGGAGAAAACAACAAAGCCCACCGCAGCAGCAATGTTGATTGCTAAAATCAAACGCATACCGCGAGCGTAGTTTCGACTTAGGGCATCAGAATTATTTTGTGCAAAGGCAGTCGCCATTGCGGGAAACATCACCGTGGCAATGGATGTTGAAAATAGTCCGATCGGTAACTCTACAATACGATTAGCGATATAATAATAAGTTAAACCTGGTCCATCGACATTGAAGGCGAGACTTCGGGAAATTAAAAAGTTAATTTGTAGAATACCAGCACCCAGCGCCGCAGGAATAAAAGCGATTCTTAACGCACTCCATGCTTTCTCGTCCGCATGCACGGGATGACTTTTCCAACCCGCTTGTTGTAAGCCCCACATGGGAATCAATAACTGTAGAACACCGCCTGCAATGGCACCGGCACAAAGCCAGCGAGCCTGACCCATCGGAGTATCAGCTAAATAATATCCAAAGAAACCTATACCCAAAATCATGCAGAGGTTGAGTGCGGATGAAGCAATTTCTGCTAACCCAAATCGACCACTCAGATTAACCGCCGAAGTAAAAAGTGCCGCGATACAAATCAAAGGCATGTACGGCATACACCACGCCGTAAGTTCTGCAGCATACCTTTGTTGATCGTTTGCTGCTAATAAATACCAGAGCAACGCACCACCCATACCCACGAGCGTTATGCCTAACATCCACGGCAACATGCGACGGACGATATAGTTTAAAAAGGCATAGGATTCCTTAGTACCGCCTTCGTTCGCTTTAGCTGCCAAGACTGGAACCGTTGCGGCGGTCAAAGCACCTTCACCTAAAAGTCGGCGAAATAAATTGGGAATTTGGAAGGCGAATAAAAAGGCTGATGCCACAATACCTGCACCGAAAAATGCAGCGATTAATTGGTCGCGCACCAGACCTAGAATACGTGAGACCATCGTCCACGACGCAGTCTTCGCCATGTTTCGATATTGGCGCGACTGTTCCTTCATTGCTTAGGGAAGAATGGCACGCATGCCTTCTTCTAATACGGCACGAAGCGCAGGGATGATATCCGTACGAGGAATGGTAGCCTCCGTGCGATCGGTTAAACTTCTGACCTTCGTAATTCCTTTGGCGACTTCTTCGCCACCATAAACCAGCGCGTATTGAGCACCGATTGTTTCGGCGCTTTGAATTAGTTTAGGGAATTTACCATCACGTAAATTGTACTCAACCCTGAAGCCAGCACGACGAAGTGCGGCGATATCTTCAAGGGCGACAACGCGAGCATCATCACCCAGAATCATGACATAGAAATTAGGTCCGTCTGAATACTTAGGTAAAAGATTTTTAGACTCTAATAAGTCACGGACAGTGACATCACCCATACCGAAACCGGCAGCAGGTAAATCGGGTCCACCTAATTTCTTAACTAGAGTATCATAACGTCCGCCACCGGCGAGTGCACGGGCTTCGGCGCCGACTTCAAAAGCTTCGAAAACAAAGCCAGTGTAGTAAGCAAGACCGCGAACAATCGTTAAATCGATGGATACACATTCCGAAAAACCAAGAGCTTTAATAGAATCGAGTAATTGTTTCCATTCGGCCAACCGGGCGACCATCGCAGGATCTTTTTGTGCCACTGCTTCTAATTCAGTCAGCGAACGAATAGCAGCGAAGGCTTTAACAGAGGCTAATAAATTAGCTGGATCACAGGCAGTACCCGTGAGCACGACTTTCATCGCTTCTAATAAATCACCAGGACTAGAGCGCTCTAATTTATCTACCACGCCCAAGACTAAGGTAATTTTATCGGTCGGAACCTTTTCACTTTCTAAAAATTTGAACCAGAGCTGACGGTCGGAAATGCGAATCGAAAAATCTTTTTGAGTGAGACCAAAGCCTAATAAACAATCGGCACACAGCGCAATCAGTTCGGCATCAGCCGTGGCACTCGCTTCGCCAAGTAAATCAGCGTTCAACTGATAAAAAGAACGGAGTCGTCCTTTCTGCGGTTTTTCGTAGCGGAAATTTTCACCAATCGAGAACCAGCGAATCGGTTTGGGCATTCCATTGGCACGAGCACCAACCATGCGCGCCAAGGAGGGAGTCATTTCAGGACGGAGACTAACTTGGCGGCCGCCCTTGTCTTCAAAGTTAAATAATTGTTTAACGATCTCCTCTCCCGACTTCTCAGTAAATAATTCTAATGGCTCGAGCACAGGGGATTCCCATTCGCGAAATCCATAGCGACGACAGGCCTGACGCCAGACCGTGAAGAGATGATTTTGAATCGCTCTATCTTCAGGATAAAATTCTCTAAAACCTGGTAATGAGCGGATATCTGCCATGGATAAAAACTTACTCGGGCTTCGTGTCAGTCTTATCAATATTATAAGACTTCAATTTAGCTTTAAGTTCTTTACCGGCTTTAAATTTGATCACCGCACGTTTTGGAATCACGACATCGGTTTCAGGACGATTAGGATTACGACCAATACGACTTTTACGTACTTGCACTTCGAAAACGCCAAAGTTGCGCAATTCAACATCACGACCAGCAAGTAACGCCTCGGTGATCGCGTCCAAGGTTAACTGAACGCTGTCGCGAATATGCTTTTGTGGGTAGCCTTTATCCGTAAAAATTTTCAGGACTATTTGCCGCTTTGTAAGATTGTCAGACATGGATAAAAACTAGTAAGTGTTGATAGAGAAAGACAAAGGAAAGGGCTGTTGGCAATACCCTAGCCTGACTTTATTCAAGATTTTGGACCTGTTCTCTAATTCTCTCAATTTCAGTTTTAACCTCTAAAACGGCTCGAGTTGTGGCAATTTCCGATGCCTTACTACCCACGGTATTAGCTTCCCGGAGCAGTTCCTGTACGAGAAAGTCCAATTTTCTTCCATTTTTATCACCCTCTAAGTCATGTTGAAACTGTTGGATATGGCTTTTTAACCTGACGATTTCTTCGGTGATGTCACAGCGATCGGCCCAAATCGCAATTTCCTTGAGCACACGTTCGTCGGCTAAATCTAATTCCAGACCCATATCCTTTAATCGTTTGAGCATCAAATCACGGTGACGCTTGGGGGCTTCCTTTTCGGACTCCTGCATGACATCGACACTTTGATTAATTTTGATGAGTCGGGCCTTTAAATCTTTCGCCAAAGCTTGCCCTTCCACCTCGCGCATTTTCATGAGTTGCTTAATCGCAATCTCAAGTGCTGACAGAAGATCTTTTTCACAAACATCCAAGGAAGGTAAACTGGAACGATGGTTACTTCGAATATTACTCAAACTTAAAAGTAAATGGGCATCGGGTGTAACAGGAACATTTAACTTTTTAGCAAGAGCCTGAAACTCTTCAAATAAAGATCGGAGATTATTTTCATCCCAATTCGTTGCGGAGCGATTTGAAAAATCGGCAGAATTAATTCGTACGGTTACTTTACCACGATGTAGGTGCTGACGAATCGCATTACTGACCAATGTTTCTAGGGTCGGCCATTCTTCCGGACCATACACCGAAATCTGCAAATTCTTCTGATTTACCGAGGCAATTTCGATGGCGTAGGATTTACCGTCGAGTTTAAGTTCCGCCCGACCAAAGCCTGTCATGGATGCCGCGCACATAAATTAGAGTTTAATTTCAACGCCCATCGCACGTGCTGCACTCCAAACGTCTTTGTCGCCGCGACCCGATAAATTAATTAAAACGGTAGAAGTTCTTGGACTGTCCGATGCTAACTTACAACCATGGGCCAAGGCGTGGCTGGATTCTAAAGCGGGGATGATTCCCTCTTTGCTTGATAATAATTTAAATGCATCGAGACATTCTTCATCCGTCGCATAAGCAAATTTGATTCGTCCTCTCTCGTGATAGTAGGCGTGTTCAGGTCCAACCGCGGCATAGTCCAATCCGGCCGAAACAGAATGCGTGCCTTCGATTTGACCTTCGCTGTTTTGTAAAATGTGAGTGAGGCAACCTTGGAGTACTCCGAGACGACCACCAGCAAATCGAGCGGCGTGTTGACCTTCGACAATTCCGCGACCACCGGCTTCGACACCGATGAGTTCAACTTCGGGTTCGTCTAAATATTCAAAGAAAGAACCAATCGCATTGGATCCACCGCCAACGCAGGCGACGACGTGATCAGGTAATTTATTTTCGGCACGTAGCATTTGCTGTTTAGATTCCATCGATATAATGCGATGAAAATCACGCACCATCATGGGATAAGGATGTGCGCCGTAAGCTGTGCCTAGGATGTAATGTGTATCGCGGACATTGGTAACCCAATCACGCATCGCTTCATTAACCGCCTCTTTTAGGGTTCTCTGCCCTGCTTCAACTCCGCGGACTTCGGCACCCATGAGGCGCATGCGGTAAACATTGAGGGCCTGACGTTCCATATCTTCAGCACCCATGTAGATAACACACTTTAAACAAAATTTTGCACATACAGCAGCGGTGGCTACACCGTGTTGTCCAGCGCCCGTTTCAGCAATGATGCGCTTCTTGCCCATACGAACAGCGAGCAAGGCCTGACCGATAGCGTTGTTAATTTTATGCGCACCCGTGTGCAACATGTCTTCACGTTTTAAATAAATGCGAGCACCGCCAAAATGTTTGGTGAGTGATTCTGCGAAGTACAGTCCAGTGGGACGACCGGCAAAATCACGCAGCATATTCGTAAAGGCATTTTGATATGCGGGATCACGACGAGCTTCGGCGTACGCTTTTGATAGCTCTAAAAGTGGAGTCATCAAAGTCTCCGGAACATACATTCCGCCAAACTGACCAAAACGTCCGCGGACATCAGGTACCTGAAAGCGTGGTTCGTTGGTTGGAATGAGACTCGAAGCGGACATGATTAAAATAATATAAAGAGCGAAATAAGACCAAGGGCAAGCGACAAGGCGAAATCGCAGTCTTGCGCTTTGTTTATACTTATATCAGATAAATCCATGCCTCGTACCCTCTTATTTTTATTACTGATTTGCCCTTTTGCTTTATTGGGAGCCGAGCAAAGCAACCCAGATAAAACGTCGGAAGAAGTTCGAAATCAATTCACCACCCAACGTGCCATAGTCACCGGACTCGTCGAAGGTGTCACTGAATACCTCCCCGTCTCATCAACCGGCCACATGATTATTAGCGATGCGATTATGGGTGTCGACAAGAGTTCAACTCAGGTGGAAGCCAGCGTGGTGGATCGAAAAGGTCGCCGACTCTCGCTAGAAAAAATCGCTGATGATTACATCGTCATCATTCAACTCGGTGCAATTCTAGCTGTGCTTTTTATCTTTTATCAGCGTATGAGCTCGGTGATAGTCGGAATTTTCAAAGGTAGCCGCAGTTCCATTTTCTTAGCGCTGGCCATCTTAATTGCTTTTTTACCCGCAGCTATCATCGGACTACTCATTAAGGATTACATCCCCTTTGATGTAACTATCGTCGCCCTCGCCTTAATCATTGGTGGATTTGTAATAATTATAGCGGAGGAAAAACTGCCAAAAATCCCTTCCGACAATACGGGTGAATTATATGTGACACCTCAACAGGCAGTGTGCATTGGACTTTGCCAATGCGTCGCGCTCATCCCTGGAACCAGTCGTTCATTGGCTACGATTCTTGGAGGTCGCTGGGCCGGACTTTCTTCCGCTGTTGCGACAGAATTTTCATTCCTCGTGGGCTTTGTGATTTTATCTGCCGCGTCAGTTTACAAAATGTACTCGCTCGGACCTGCCCTACTCAAGGTCTACCCGATTGGAAATGCGAGCCTTGGACTCTTAGTCGCGGCGGTAGCTGCATTCATTTCAGTAAAATGGATGATCGGATTTATTATGCGCCGAGGACTTAAGCCCTTCGCCTGGTACCGAATCATCGCTGGCCTGCTGTTACTCGGCGCAAAGAGCTTAGGATACTTCTAGGCCTAATTTTATTATCTTTATCATCATTTAAGTTCGCCCGCTTAATGACCAAAAGGGGTTTGACTACCCTAACTATAAGATGTTTAACCACTTCAACCACTACGACTAATGTTTAAGCGTTTCCCAGGGCTATTTACCCAAGCCATTGGTATCGACCTAGGTACCGCCAATACTTTGGTCTTTCTCAAAGACCGAGGCGTTGTCCTTAGAGAACCTTCCGTGGTCGCCATTCGTACTAGCACTCGCAAGCCAATCGCTGTAGGTAACGAAGCGAAGATGATGCTTGGTCGTACACCGGGCGACATCCAAGCGCTGCGTCCGATGAAAGACGGTGTCATCGCCGACTTCGAAATCAGCGAACACTTGCTTCGCTACTTCATCGCTAAAGTAGCTCGTAAATCTACTTTCTCAAATCTCACCGTCGTCGTCGCTGTTCCTTACGGCATCACCGCGGTTGAACGTCGCGCCGTGATGGATTCCGCTTATCGTGCCGGTGCTGATGACGTGATCACTATTCCTGAGCCTGTTGCCTCCGCAATCGGTGTAGGCTTACCGGTTGAAGAGCCCATGGCTTCGATGATTGTAGATATCGGTGGCGGTACGACCGAAGTCGCCGTCATCTCACTCGGAGGTATTGTTCACGCGCGCTCCATTCGCGTCGGTGGTGATGAATTTGATTCGGCAGTTATTAAATATATTAAGAATTCATATAATCTTATCATCGGTGAACGCACTGCGGAAGAAATTAAGATTAAAATTGGTTCTGCGTATGCTTTAGAACAAGAGATGACCTACGAAGTACGTGGTCGCGACTCTGTCACTGGTCTACCCCGCTCTCTCCACCTCACCTCGCAAGAAGTACGTGAGGCCATGGCTGATAACATTAACCAAATCATCGAAGCCATCAAAGGCTCCCTCGAACGTATTCCTCCTGAACTTTCTGCTGACTTAGTCGACCGTGGTATTGTGATTGCTGGTGGCGGAGCTCTGATCCGTCGCATCGACCGTGCCATTTCCGAAGCCACCGGGCTTCCCGTCATTATCGCCGAAGATCCTCTCTGTGCCGTTGTTAATGGTACTGGTAAAATTTTAGGCAACGCCTCCCGCTGGAGCGGACGCGACTAATCTAAGCGGGCTAACCCGCCATGAGTAACCACCAAAAAGGCGCCAAAGCATCTTACATTGCTTTAATCGTTTTTGTTTTGATTTGGATATCGGGCGCCAGTGCCCTGCATCGATTCACCAAAGAAACGTTCGCTGAATTCCAAGCGCCCGCCTTACAGATTGTGAGCAAAGGAAGCGACCTTGCTCGTTACTGGGAATTAAAAAGTCGTAGCAACGAAGAACT
>JBAXUJ010000230.1:0-1611 GCA_037129735.1 Opitutia bacterium
TTAGACGAAAAGCCGATGACACTGATTTACAACGCAATTTGCGTCACCCCTCCCCCGAAATCAGTAAACAAAAATGACCCAAGAAAATTTCATCACTGTGTCCGAGGCGATTAATCAAGGGGGCCTCATGCAAAAACTGGTGTTACGCACACTGGAGAAATTAAAAAACGGACAGCTTATTATCACTTTACCGAATAAAAAATCATTGAAGATTGGCGAGTCGCTCAATCCTTCCTCGGTTGCGCAAATTAATATTAAAGATGATATTTTCTTTAAGCGGATTGTTCTAGGTTCGGATATTGGCTTAACTGAAAGCTATATTGCAGGAGAATGGGACTCACCTAATTTAACGGCGGTCATCGGCTTTTTTATTCAGAATATTGACAATACCCCCGGGATGTCTGGTTCAGCGGTTAAAAATATCGCCCTCGGTGCCTTTCGTCTGGCCGATCGCCTGGAGCACTTGTTGCGTCCGAACTCCGTTAAAAATGTGCGTTCAAATATTGCCGCACACTACGACGTATCGAACGATTTCTTTAAATTATTTTTAGACGAATCGATGATGTATTCATCGGCCCGGTGGGATGGCTGCAAAACACTGGCCGAAGCGCAGATTCAAAAAAATCGTGCTCTCTGTGAACAACTTCAGCTTACGTCGAGTGATCATGTCATTGAGATTGGCACGGGTTGGGGCGGTTGGGCGATTCAAGCGGTGAAGAATTATGGCTGTCGCGTCACCACACTCACCATTTCTAAAGCACAATTTGATTTAGCGACCGAGCGAGTGAAGTCCGCCGGTCTAAGTGAAAAAATTGAAGTGAGACTGGAAGATTTTCGAACGCACCAAGGCTCTTACGATAAATGTGTTTCTATTGAGATGATGGAGGCCTTGGGCCATCAATACTTGCCTGAGTTTTGTGGGAGCGTAGGACGATTACTCAAACAGAATGGTATCGCAGCGTTTCAGTATATTACCTGTCCCGACAGTCGCTACGAACAATTCCGCAAGGGTGTAGATTTTATTCAGAAGCATATTTTCCCAGGATCGCTTTTACTTTCTATCAATCGCGTAAATCAATTGATGACTGAACGCGGCGGCTTCCAGTTACATCGTCTAGAAGAGTTTGGTCCTGATTACGCTAGAACGCTCGCTACCTGGTGCGATACCTTTGAACAAAATTTAGATAAAGTTCGTGGCATGGGCTTTGACGAATTCTTCATCCGTAAATGGAGACTTTACTTCCGCTACTGCGAAGCGGCCTTTGCCCATCGAAATATCGGTGTCGTCCAAGCGGTGTACATTAGGCCGAATTGGATTGGGTAAGTTTAGGGGACACGTGGGCAAGGGGACAGGGGGAAGACGCATGGACGCCACGCAGTGGCGCCCCTACCCATTACCTCAGCTCACACTCACTTGCTTTACTCTTATAATTGTTTAACCTTATTATCTCATCCTAATACAAATATGAATACCCGCCGAGCTCTCATTGGTTACTTTGTTTTTGTACTACTCGCGATGACTTGGGTATCATGGTACGCTTGCACAGCGCCATCGATTAGCTCTCTACCTGAGTACGCTGGCAAAGCGCTTAATGTGGTCGGCGGATATGT
>JBAXUJ010000231.1:0-1608 GCA_037129735.1 Opitutia bacterium
GAGCAAATCAATCAGGCGACTCAGTCTAATTTATACAAACGGTGCGGCAAGGAGTTGGAGGAATGGTATCTTTTGATGGTGCAGGCTTATTTAGAGGACCACCTTTTCACACTACAGGAGAAGATTAATTTAAATAACCTTATGTACAGTTTGGGTGTAAAGCAGGAGAGGGCTTTTGAAATTCAGAAAGATGTCTTTCTGGAATATTACAAAAAAGCTTTTCAGGCTATTTTAAATGGTCCGGGAGAGTTTACGGAGAAAAGAGAAAGCATTAGAACCTTAGCGCAAAGTATTCCACTTCCGAGCACAGTGATGGACCCACTTAACACGATTATTTGGGGTGAAATTTTAACGCAGGAGATTAAATTCCTCGGTGAGACTTTGGATGGAGAGTTGATTATCTCACCCGAGGGCGTTAAGCAGTATAATCAGGTAGTTTTAGATCTCGATTTACATCTAGCGAATTACCCCGCGGCTTCGGCTGCATTTTATCGGGCTCAGAAATATTATAAATTACTCAAAGGAGAGCTAACTCCCATTGAATCTAATTTAGAGCTGGGCAGTGAGACTTGTTACTGGATGCAGCCCGTGGGTTTACTGCAAGTAAAGCGTACGGTAGTTCGAAGAAACTATGGCGGATTTTCGTCGAGTGTGAAAATTTTCGGAAGTCTGCGTTATCGCGTCGGTAGTTATGACGTTCAACGCGAGACCCAGGACCAACTTACTAAAATTGATAGCGGAACCGCTATTTTTACCGGCGATCGAGTTATTTTTAATGGAGAATACAAAAATATTAATTTTAAGCTCAATAAAGTTCTCGATATCAAAGAGTATAACAACGGTATACAAATCGGTAAGGATTCGGGTGGAGATGTATTCTTTAATTTTACCGAAGGGGTAGGGGACGCGACCGTTCTGTTGAAGCGGTTAGTCAGAGAAGCAAAGAACTAAAGCCGTTAGCTAGCTTTCGTCTTATACTTCGGGTAATTTCAATTCCTTCAGCGTGAATTGACCCGACTCATTGACCAATACGATAAACAGTTTTGATTTCTTGCTTTGAGCTAGGGCAATCATCGCGGGCCATTTTGGTTCTTCGACTCCTGCGACGATGAGCATGGGTTCGCCGGGTTCGTTAGGGTCAGTCGGCTCTTCGATGGCGGTGCCCTTATGATTGATATCGAAATTATGATTAAGCCAGCGTCCTAGTTCTTTGGCGAGGCCTCGCATATCCGATTTACCTAATTCCACTTTACGTTGGTCGACGAGTGACCAGAGGGGGAGTGCAAAATTATGTTGCATGAGGGTAAGGTTACGAACTGGTGAAAATCGATTTTAGGGTTTGCCCAAGTCTCGGCATAAGTGGCACATTATCTCCATGACGGCAACTCCAGAGCATATTGAGATCGTTCATCTACTCATTGAGAAGCGCGACTTTCAGGGGATACGTCAATTGTTAGTAGGTTTACCACATGCGGATGCCTCTGATTTGTTAGAGCATTTGGACCCCGTCGAAATGGCCGTGAGTTTTCGTTTACTGCCTAAGACGGTGGCGGCAGAGATTTTTGAATACATTGATCCTAATCACCAAGAGGATTTAATTCGTGCATT
>JBAXUJ010000232.1:0-1596 GCA_037129735.1 Opitutia bacterium
AGCGGTCAATCAAGGAGTCATTGATGTCATTGCCACCGACCACGCACCGCATACAGCCGAAGAAAAAGCTCAGAAATATTTTAAGGCACCTTCTGGACTTCCCCTCGTTCAACACTCACTCTTACTACTTCTTGATTTAGTCGACCAAGGTGTCTTCACCTTAGAAAAAGTAGTGGAGAGAGCATGTCACGCTCCTGCCCTACTATTCGGGGTCGAAAATCGTGGCTTCATTCGTGAAGGCTATTGGGCTGATCTTGTGATCGTTGACCCCAAAAAATCCTACAACGTATCTAAGGAAAATATTCTCTTTCACTGCGGTTGGTCGCCATTCGAAGGACATACTTTCAAAAACACCATTCACCAAACTTTTGTTAATGGTGTCAGTGTTTACGAAAACAGAAAAGTAAACGATACCTCACGTGGTATGCGTTTAAGTTTCAACGGAAACCGACGTTAAAACGTATTATTCTCCAGCGGGAATCTCATCCTTGGCGCCGGCTTCGTAACGCTCGCACCAAGCTTTGGACCACGAAGCGAAATCGCCCGCCGCAATATGGTCGTGGGCTTGCTTCATAAGATCCTGCAAGAAATGGATATTGTGTAAGGCTAATAAAGTACCACCGAGCGACTCACTCGCGTGATGCAGGTGACGGAGGTATGCGCGTGAGAAATGTTTACAGGTGTAGTTATCTAAACCTTCAACGAGCGGACGGTGATCTTCTTTATAACGTAAGTGTTTTAAGCTCACTGGGCCATCGGGAGTGAACGCACCACCGTGACGGCCAATGCGCGTCGGCATCGTGCAATCAAACATGTCGGCCCCCAGTGCAACCATGCGCAGTAACTGTGGAGGCGTACCTACGCCCATCACGTAGCGAGGTTTATTCTTCGGTAATAAAGGGGCGGCGATGCCAACCTGACGGAGCATTTCTTCTTCAGGCTCACCCACGCTCACGCCACCAATCGCAAAACCAGGAAAGTCGAGTCCAGCTAATTCTTCCGCACAACGCACGCGCAAATCTTCAAAGACAGATCCTTGATTGATACAGAATAAGTGACGGCCTGAAGCGAGGAATCCATTGTCTTTGGCGAGTTGTAACATCTCTTTCGCCCAACGAATCGTGCGGGTTACAGCGACTTCACAGGCGGCGCGTTCACAGGGCCAAGGCGGACATTCATCCAAGACCATGGCGATATCGGATCCGAGTGCGTCTTGAATCGCTAAACAATCTTTCACATCCAAGAACAGCGGAGAGCCATCGAGGTGAGATTTAAAATGAATCCCTTCGTCGGTGACCTGACGGAACTTAGCTAATGAGAAAACCTGAAAGCCTCCGCTATCGGTGAGGATCGGTTTATCCCAATGCATGAATTTATGAAGCCCACCGGCTTGACGGACAATCTCACGTCCAGGTCGAAGATTTAAGTGATACGTATTACTTAATAAAATTTGCGCACCCGTATCCGCGACCATCTGAGGTGTAAGACCTTTGACCGTCGCCTGTGTGCCTACGGGCATGAAGACAGGTGTGCGTACTTCGCCGTGAGGAGTTTTAAGAACACCCAAGCGCGCAGCCGTCGCCGTATCTGTTTTTA
>JBAXUJ010000233.1:0-1532 GCA_037129735.1 Opitutia bacterium
AGACGAGTTTACAGGCCGCCGAACTTCGTATCGAACAACTGAGCAAAAAATCTTCTGACGAATAATTATAAAGCGAATGGCACTTCTGCCCAATATCAGTGGTCCAACCGACGTTAAGGCATTAGCGGCAGAAGGACTTCCTGTACTCGCAAAAGAAATTCGTGAGCGCATTATCCAAGTGACCGCGCGTAATGGTGGTCACGTGGGTCCTAATCTCGGAGTAGTTGAACTGACCATCGCTCTGCACCGCGTTTTTAATTCTCCATCCGATAAATTTGTTTTCGACGTCGCCCACCAGGGCTACGTTCATAAATTACTCACCGGCCGAAATAAATCAGACTTTGATGGTATTCGCCAAACAGGCGGTTTGAGCGGATTTCTTAATCGCGATGAGAGTTTGCACGATGTTTTCGGTGCGGGTCATGCGGGTACAGCCTTTTCAGCCGCAGTAGGATTAGCCAATGCGCGTGATCGTTTAAATGAAGACTCTCATGTAGTCGCTTTAATCGGCGATGCTGCGCTGACCTGCGGAGTAACGATGGAAGCTCTTAATAATGCGGCTGCTTCAACAAAGCGTTTGGTAATTATTTTAAATGATAACGAATGGTCGATTGATAAAAATGTGGGTGCACTCGCCCAGATGCTCAGTCGCTTAATCGTTTCTCGCCCTTACAATAACTCTCAGAAAAGTATCAAAAACTTTTTAAATAAGTCTCGGGCGGGTACAAAGTTTTTAGATTTCGGCCGTACCTTAAAACGTGAAATCAAAGACCTGTTTACGAGAAGTTCTTCGGTCTTTGAACACTATGGGGTTCGCTATGTAGGTCCGATTGATGGACACGACTTAAACGCGTTAGAACGTTATCTCACTTTCTGTAGAGACGCTAAGGGTCCGATTATTTTACACGTACGAACAGAGAAGGGTCGGGGATTGCCAGCTGCTCTAAAAAATCCCGAAAAGTTTCACGGGACCTCATCGTTTGATCCTGAAACGGGTGATAGTTTAAGCACGGGTAAGCCAGGTGCACCAAAAGCTTGGCAGGATGTCTTCGGCTCCTTGTTAGTACGTGAAGCCAAAGCAAATCCACACGTGGTAGGCATCACTGCAGCCATGCCTTCAGGTACTGGACTTAATCAATTAAAACAGGAATGTCCTAATCAATACCATGACGTTGGAATTGCCGAAGAACACGCTGCACTTTTTGCTGCCGGTTTAGCGGCAAGAAATCTTCGTCCCGTCGCCGCTATTTATTCTACGTTCTTACAGCGTGCCTATGATATGGTGATTCACGATATCGCCTTACAGCGTTTGCCCGTCACTATTTGTATGGACCGCGCGGGTGTTTCGCCAAGCGACGGACCCACGCACCACGGACTTTTCGATATCGCCTACCTACGTTGTGTGCCTGGTGTCACCGTGATGCAGCCGAAAGATGAGGATGAGTTATCGGATATGTTGCATACATCGATTCGTTTGGGTCAGCCGATGTTTATCCGTTTCCCTCGCGGACCCGCCATGGGCGTCGCGATTA
>JBAXUJ010000024.1:0-12928 GCA_037129735.1 Opitutia bacterium
CCTCGTCGTATTATTTATATTAGCTGTTCGCCCGACACCCAAGCGCGCGATTTAAAATACCTCTGTGCTCGCGGCTGGAAGGTTGTCTCCGCAAAACCGTTCGATCTCTTCCCCCAAACGCGTCACATCGAGTGCATTGCAACTCTGGAAAAGGCATAAAAGAAATGGGGCGCTTTCGCGCCCCATGTTCGAGAGTTTAAACTGAAGCTTAGGCTGTAGGCTTAGCGTTTTCTTCCTCTTCGTCCGAGCGCTCAACCTTGGAGATGCCGGTAAGGATCTCTCCGTCCTTGAGTCTCATGACTCGTACACCCTTGGTATTACGGCCTTCAGTGCAACGAATGTCCTTAACCTTCGTACGGATGGATTGACCACCCTTCGTCAGCATCATGACTTCGTCTTCTTCCTGAACGCTGAGCGCGCCCGCCACGCCGACTTCGGTCTTAATCGCAATCACACCCTTACCACCGCGAGATTGCTTACGATAAATCGGCTCCTTGGTTTCAGGATCATCAAACGCGGTGCGTTTTCCGATACCGTCGATTCCAACAACGAGTAAGGTGTTAGCTGGATCCACAATCTCCATAGCCTTCACTAAGTCACCCGAATCGAGATTCATACCAATCACGCCCGTAGTGTCGCGACCCATCGAACGAACATCCGATTCATGGAAGCGAATGGACATACCGGATTGGGAAATCATCACGACCTCGTTATCGCCGTTGGTTAACTTCACTGAGATTAACTTATCACCGTGTTCAATATTGATTCCGATGATACCACCCTTGCGGTAGTTTTCATATTTAGAAATCTCGGTCTTCTTGATGGTACCGTTAGCGGTACACATGATTAAGAACTTACCTTCGGCGAAATCTTTAACGCAGACCATCGCAGCTAATTTCTCGTCATCTTTTAAATCAAGCAGACGAGCAATCGACTTACCGCGGGTAGCGCGAGCCGCTTCTTCAATTTCATGAACTCTCTCGACGTAAACTCGACCGTTATTCATGAAGAACATGATATGGTCGTGCGTATTCGCCGTGAATAAATGCTCAATGAAATCGGAGTCTTCATCGCTAGCTGCCTTGGAGAGCTCGGCGCCCTTGGTGCCCTTACCGCCACGTTTCTGTAAGCGATATTGGTCCACCTTGGTGCGTTTAATAAATCCAGCGTGGGATACAGTCACCACACAGCCTTCATTCGCAATCATGTCTTCCATCGCTAAATCTCCTTCTTGGTTAATCACCTTCGTCTTACGAGGCGATAGGTGATTCTTTGCAGCATCGCGTAACTCTTTCTTAATTAAGGTAAGTAATTTCGACTCACTACTTAAAATCGAACGCAACTCTTCCACTAAGGCCATCAGTTCGCGGTACTCTGCTTCAATCTTATCGCGCTCTAAACCGGTGAGTTGATAGAGACGTAAGTCGAGGATCGCTACAGCCTGACGCTCGCTGAGACCATACTTGGCCATCAGTTTCACGCGGGCTTCATCACGATTCGTAGCGGCACGAATAATTTTTACGAAATCGTCGAGATTGCGCAGGGCGATTTTGAAACCTTCTAAAATATGGGCACGATCTTCAGCTTTACGTAAGCGGAAACGAGTACGACGCGTGACCACGTCGCGACGGTGCTCGACGAAACACTCGAGCATCTCGCGGATGTTCATTTGCTTCGGACGACGCTTATCGAGAGCCAATAAAATCACCCCGAAAGAGCTTTCGAAGGCCGTGTTTTTAAAGAGTTTATTCACCACCACTTTAGGGGATTCGTTACGTTTTAACTCAATCACAATGCGAGTATTTTCGTCAGACTCATCACGTAAGTCGGAAACTTCGTCTAAAACTTTTTCGCCGACTAATTCAGCGATGTGTTTCACTAAGGACGAACGATTTACGTTATAAGGAAGCTCGGTCAGAACGACTTGCTCCTTACCGTTCTTCATTTCTTCGGTGTGCGCAACGCCACGAACGCGTACAATGCCACGACCGGTTCGGAGGTATTGTTTGATACCGTCTTTACCATTAATCACGCCGCCCGTTGGAAAATCGGGACCCATAATGATTTTCTCTAAATCATCTACGGTCGTCGCTGGCTTATCGATAATCAGACAGGTCGCTTCGATCAGTTCATTTAAATTATGAGGAGGAATATTCGTGGTCATACCGACCGCGATACCGGTCGAACCGTTCATCAATAAGTGCGGTAAGGCACAAGGTAAGACGGTTGGCTCAGTGGTAGACTCTTTATAGTTAGGAATGAAGTCTACAGTGTCTTCGTCGATATCACCGAGGAGCTCAGCAGAGACTTCGGACAAGCGACACTCGGTATAACGGTAAGCTGCGGGTGGATCGCCGTCGACCGAACCGAAATTACCTTGAGGTTCAATGAGCGGATAACGCATCACCCAGTTTTGAGCCAAACGTACTAAAGTATCGTACACCGAGCTATCGCCGTGAGGGTGATAGTTCTTCAGAACTTCACCGACGACACCTGCGCACTTGTCGAAAGGACGATTGTACACGAGGCCTTCACGCAACATCGCGTAAAGGATACGACGCTGCACTGGCTTTAAGCCGTCACGCGCATCAGGTAAGGCACGCGAAACAATAACGGACATCGAATAATCGATGTACGCGGTTTGCATGATTTCGGAGATATTAGCCGAAGTAAGTTTTTCGTTTTCAGAATACATTGAGATATAAATTTAGAAGTGAGTAAGGAATTAGACGTCGAGGTTCGAGGTGTTGAGCGCGTTATCCTCAATGAAGGCACGACGCGAAGGCACGTCTTCACCCATGAGCATAGCGAAAACTCGGTTAGCTTCTGCAGCGTCACGAATGTCGACCTTCAAGAAGCGGCGTTTGGCCGGATCCATCGTCGTTTCAAACAACTGCTTCGGATTCATTTCACCGAGACCCTTGTATCGTTGAATGGTAAGTCCCTTGCGACCGAATTGACGAATCTGTCCGATGAGTTCGAGAATCGACATCAGAGGTACTGGATCCGCTTTTTTCACAATCTTCTTCGCGGCTTTCTCAGCACCCTTCTCAGCTTTTTCAGCCTTCGCATCTTCTTTCTCTGCGGCAGCTTCTTCTTCAGGAGTAGAGCCATCGATTAAGTGATAACGAGCATCTTCTCCGCCCGAGAATTTCTGCACATCCATGCCTTGATTTTCTAAATCTTTTAGAACTTTGCTGATGGATTCGTTTTCAAAGACTTCGATGATGTTAACGCGCTGTTGTACAACGGTACCGTCTTTAAGCTTCTTCTCGCGGTTAATCATATCCGAGAGGAAATCCTCCACGCCGGCTTTCTTTAAGTAGTCCTGCTTGGCATCTGCATCTTCGAGGAACTCGTAAGTCTCTTCATTGCCCGTACGAGTACGAACGATGAAACGAGGTAGCGCGTGATTCTTGTGATTTTGCTGATCGAGGTAATTGCCGAGTTGGCAACCGGTTCGAGAGATACTGACGCCGAGTGACTCTAAACGAGCGAGTGATTCGACAATCTTATCGAGCTTCTGACCTGGGAAAACGTGCTTATCACGCAGGCGAAGTAAGTTCACATCTTCCGAACCTAATTCAAGAAGGATGCGATTTAAATCAGGATCATTATCCACGTACTGTTCACGCTTCTTACGTTTAATACGATAGAGAGGTGGCTGTGCAATGTACACATAGCCTGCTTCGATTAAGCCAGGCATTTGACGGAATAAGAATGTAAGTAAGAGGGTTCGAATGTGTGAACCATCCACGTCCGCATCCGTCATGATGACTAACTTATGATAACGACATTTAGTAACATCGAACGCGCCATCGCCTTCGTGCTTACCAATACCAGTACCACAGGCTGTAATAATTGTACGGATTTCTTCGTTGGATAAGATTTTGTCGATACGCGCTTTTTCGACGTTCAAGATTTTACCTTTAATCGGGAGAATCGCTTGGTAGCGACGATCGCGACCCTGTTTTGCGGAACCACCTGCAGAGTCACCTTCGACGATGTACAACTCGCAAACGGAAGGATCACTCTCAGAACAGTCAGCCAATTTACCAGGCAAGCCGCCTGAGGACATCGCTGATTTACGTACGGTTTCACGGGCCTTTCGTGCAGCTTCACGGGCACGAGCAGCATTCAAACATTTGTCGACGATACGACGACCGGTCTTGGGATCGCGCTCTAAATAATATTTTAATTGTTCGCCGACCACAGAAGTCACGATGCCTTCCACTTCTGGATTCGTCAGACGAGTTTTATTCTGCGATTGGAATTTGGGATCGGGGTGCTTAACCGAAATCACCGCGACTAAACCTTCGCGCATGTCATCACCATTCAACTTAGCATCTTTATCTTTAATTAAGTTATTAGATTTAGCGTAGTGATTAATGACACGAGTGAGCGCTGAACGGAAACCAGATAAGTGCGTACCGCCTTCAGGTTGATTAATTAAATTCGCGTAACAGAAAACCATTTCGTCGTAACGATCGTTGTACTGGAGGGCGACATCGACGGTCATGCGACGTTGATTAGGCTTGGGCTTTTCGCCTTCAGCCATCACGCGAGGGTTTTCTAAGTCAGTGAAATCGACTTCGGCAGAAATTAAAATGGGCTCCTTGAAGAGTGGCTCTTCATTTACATTTAAGAAGGAAACGTACTCGGCGATACCGTCTTTAAACTCGAATTTATCAGCACGATTAGAGCGGTGGTCCTTCATTTCCACTGTGATTCCAGGCACTAAAAACGCTAATTCGCGCATACGGCGAACTAAGGTGTCGTACTTAAATTCTTGAGTCGCAACGAAGATTTCTGGATCGGGATGGAAGGTGATTTTTGTTCCGGTGCGCTTAGTTTTTCCGATGACTTTGATTTGTTGGGTTACTTCACCACGCGAGAATTTCATTTGGTGCACTTCACCTTCGCGACTGACTTCAGCAGTAAATTTATCGGAGAGAGCGTTCACGCACTTCGCACCGACGCCGTTTAATCCGCCCGAAACTTGGTAAGCTCCTTTATCGAATTTTCCACCGGCGTGAAGATTGGTTAAAACTAATTCTAAAGTAGGAATTTTTTCTTCTGGGTGCATCGCGACCGGAATACCGCGGCCATCATCTTCAACCGAAAGAGATCCATCGGTGTGAATTTCTACTTTGATGTTATGACAATATCCGGCGAGCGCTTCGTCGATCGAGTTGTCGACAATTTCGTAAACGCAATGGTGAAGACCGGTTTCATTGGTATCACCAATGTACATACCTGGTCGCTCGCGCACGGCCTTCAAACCTTTCAGTCTCTTGATGTCTACGGCATCGTAAGATGCTTTGCCTGTGTGCTTTCCAGTGGGACCAGTTTTTTCAGAATTTTCGCTCATTTTTTGTGTGATAAAAGATAGTTTTTTACCCTATTAATTTAAGGTTTTTTTAGTCTGTTTTTCACAAACCAATCTGCAATAGGAAAACACTCAAAATGTGAGGTTTTTTAACATTTTTAAGTGATTGATTGTTATACACTTATGAAAACACCAAAATGGGTTATTCACAGGGTATAAACACCCCATTTTACATTCATTTTACACCTTTTTCCCGATTGCTTTAAGCGTTCAAGAAAAATTGAACTGCGGGATCGATGGCTGCGTCGCCCGCGTCTTCCAAAACGTAGTGTCCAGCTTCGCCAAAAATCAATTTCTGAGCGTGCGGAAATCTGCGTTCGAATTCGGCTAAAAAGGTTTGGTCGAAACAGAAGTCACGCAGACCCCATAGGATCATGACGCGTTTGTCTTTCAGTAAAACCAGACGCTCCCCTACTTCTGCCAAGACGGTGCGCGTGGGGTGATTTTGCTCCATCGGGATGTCTGCCACGAAGTCAGCCACGGCCTTGCGTGAGTCGATTGTTTGATAAGGAAACAGAAATCCTTCTTTTACCGCCTTATTCATGGGCTTCTGCACAGCCATCCAGGTAGCGGGCCAGGCGAAGGCGTTAAATTTTTCTACGAGGAAGCGTCCAATGAACGGCAGGCGACAGACCGCTATCCGCTTGGGGATGTTGTCGGACAGAAATGCGCCGGTGTTAGTGATTAAGATTTTTCCGATCCGTTCGGGCATGCGACCGGCCAAACCCAGTCCGATCGCGCCACCCCAGTCATGAACTCCGATATCAAATTTTTTGAGGCCTAAGAAGTCGACCAACCCGTGGACGGCGTTGATGCGGTCATCGAGTCGGAGGAACTTGGCGGGTCGGTCCGACAGACCCATACCCACGTGGTCAGGGGCAATGACCCTAAAACCGGCCTTGCCCAGCTTGAGAACCAGGTTTCTCCACAAGAAGGACCAGGAGGGGTTACCGTGTAAAAGCAGCACGGTTGGGCCGTCCTTGGGTCCATGATCCACAAAACGCATCACCCCATCGGCCGTCGGGTATTCTCGCATCTCAAACGGATACAGAGCCTTCACCTCAGGCGACATCGTGGATAGAGCGGGCGCTAACATTCTACGGCTAGCATGAGACTTACCAGGCCACTGCCAATCCCCAACAGCGCCGTTTTATCTCCCGACTTAATTTTTCCTTCAAGACGTGCCAACGCCAAGGTCGCAGGTAAAGAAACGGAACCGACATTTCCAAGACGATCAAAACTTTGATAATCTTTGGCCGGATCTAATCCCAACTTTTCGAAAAGTAATGCCGAGTGACGACGACCGACTTGGTGTGTAATAATTTTCTGCGGAGTGGATTCATTCCAACCGCTTTCATTCTTGAATCGATTCCAACAACGTTGAGCTAATCCCACTCCAGCAATCAATAAAGCTTCGGAGTCAGTACGCATATCTAATTCATTCGACGATGTATCACCTTCACAAAGTTGATTCGCGGAAGAGTCTGTTTCCCACGCGGCGGCACGTAAGCGAATTAAATCATCCTTCGCTAATTCTTCGCGACAGACAATCGCTGCAGCCGCGCCTGCACCAATGGTGAGATTTGCAAAATAAGGTTTTATCGAATCGCGCGTTAAAGAAAGATTTTCGTTCAACTGACGAATGGTGTGCTCGACTAACGGTTTACCATTTTCACCAGAGCAAATGAGTGCGCGACGAATCTGACCCGACTCCACTAAGCCCGCCGCCATGACCACGGCGTTTAAAAAACCTAAGCAGGCATTCGAAATATCCATGATTTGCACCTGTGGGCCCAAACCTAGCAAACCATGCACATAAGCAGCCGTGGAAGGCTCTAGGCGATCGCGACAGACGGATGAATGGATGAGTAAATCAATGTCCGCTGGGCCGACTCCAGCAGCCACCATCGCTTTTTTACCAGCCAAGGCTGAAGCTTGAGAAGCAAGCATCGCCTGTGGCCAAAATCGACGCTCTTTAATTCCGGTCATTAATTCTAAACGACCTTCGGGTAATTTCAATCGTGTGTAAACAGGTGCCAGGCGTTTTTCGACTTCATCGGAAGTCCAAACTTCAGGCGGAAGTTCCGCCACTAAACCTGTCAAAACTGTGCGTTGAAATTGCACGTTATAAAATACGTGATGAAGCTTTAACGAGTTCTTCGTCAAAGAAATTTAAACCCATACCAGCATCAACCACAACGCCCTGCCCATTCACTCCACTGGAACGTGGAGAAAGTAACCAGACGGCGACATCAGCGACTTCTTGTGTTTTTAGAGCTTCTTTTCTCAAAGTCATTTTTTCTGCGTGCAGATAATTTTCTAAATATCCAGGAATGCCTGCGCTCGCACTGGTTTTTAAGGGACCTGCATTCACGGAATTAAATCGTACGCGTGAATCAGCCGAAAAAGATTTTGCCAAGAAGCGACTCGCTGATTCTAAAGCCGCTTTAATAGGCGACATGTAACCATAATTAGCCGCCGTGACTTGGGAGGAGATACCAATCGAAACGACAGATGCTTCTTTGCTTAAATACGGTTTTAAAGCCCGAGAGAGTTCGACTAAAGAGAAACAGGAAATCGCCGTAGCTTGAAGGAAATCAGCCCGTACGGTTTCATGAAATGGCTGCATACCCTTAGAGAAATTAGCGAAAGCGACGCTATGCAGTACACCGTCAATCGGTCCGTGTTCTTTGCCCACTTTCTCAGCGAGTTGAATTGTCTGCGCTTCATCTTCTAGGTCGCAAATATAAGTAGGTTTACCGGCGAGTAAGGTGTTGAGTGATTCTTTGCGTGAGGCGGATCGGACCGAGTAAATCACTTTAGCACCTTCAGCTTCGAGGGTTTTGGCAACATGCCAGGCGACTGATTTTTTATTAGCGACGCCTAAAACCAAAAATGTTTTTCCACTGATTCCTAGAAACGACATGCTTTTATTTCAAACAGTTTGGGTGACTAGAGCGAGTGCGAAACGAATGGAGAGTACTACTTTTCCGTCGAGACGGACGCTGCCAGTGAGGAAGTGAAACTGTTGCAGGGTTTCCACGTGCTTCACTTCAATCGTCACCGTATCACCCGGCTTCACCATGCCCTTAAATTTAGCTTCTTCGATGCGACAAAGCACAGGTGTTTTTTCAGAAGCAATCACTCCTTCGGCCTGTAATTTCTTCGTCAAATAAATCGCACCTGTTTGAAAAACCGATTCACAAAGTAAAACACCGGGAGTAATCGGGTTGCCGGGATAATGTCCGCTATAAAAAGGTTCATCAGGGCGGAAGGTTTTCGTACAGATCGCACCATCGGCGCGGACCTCTTTAATCTCATCGATAAAAAGAAACGGGGGGCGGTGTGGGATGGTGGCGAGTATTTCCTGCGACATACCTCTGTTTTGTGGGGATAAGGCCCGACAAGCGACACGAAAACATCAATGGAGAGTTTGCCTTTGGCTCCAAAACTGGTAGGTTAAACGTCGATGAAAACCATCGCCCTCATGCTCTTTTCTTTTCTCCCTTTTTTCGGCAATGCGGCTGAACGCCTTGATGTGGGCGAGCGATTGCCCGATGTGACCTGCAATGATCAAGACGGCAAGCCGGTGAACGTCGCTCAATTCGGTGCCCAAGGTTACCTGCTCGTTTATTTCTATCCCAAGGCCAACACTCCTGGTTGTACTAAACAAGGCTGTTCCTTGCGCGATAACTGGGAAGCATTGACGAAGACGGGGGTTAAAGTTCTCGGCGTAAGTACCGACAACGAAGAGTCCCAAAAGTCTTTTAAAAAATCACAAAACTTCCCCTTCTCCCTTTTAGCAGATAAAGATCAGAGAGTTGCCAAAGCTTTCCAGGTTCCCGTTCGTTTCGGTTTTGCGAGTCGCTCGGCCTATCTCTTTAAAGACGGCGTTTGCGTGATGGCCGACTACGACGGACATACGGGCGACCAAGCTCAACAGATTATTAATTTCCTCAACGGAAAAAAATAATCCGTCCGAACTGAATCAGTGTCCCTTAATCGGGAATAGATCCGTCACGCTATTATTCCCGTGAATACGGCGAATAGCGTCAGCCAATAAAGGCGCGATGGATAACACCGTAATCGGTAATCCGCGGGTATCAATCGGTACAGAATTAGTGGTAATGACTTCATCAATCACACCTTTTTTGAATCGCTCGTAAGCGATTTCTTGAATCATACAGTGTGAAACCATCGCACGAACCGTGCGGGCACCATTCTTCTTAATGAGTTCAGCAGCGGCCACTAAAGTACCTGCGGTTTCCGTCATGTCATCGACTAGAATAACATCTTTACCTTCTACATCACCGACGAGACTTGTCGCGGTCACAGTCGTTGCACTCGTGCGACGTTTAGCGACGAAGCCATAAGGAAGGTTAAGCATATCCGCTACTGCAGAAGCATACTTTAGTCCACCGACGTCAGGAGAAAATACGGTCGCATCTTTCAACCATGGCTTATTTTTAATATAGGCGTAGAAGACCGGCGACGCATAGAGATGATCGACCGGAATATCGAAGAAGCCTTGAATTTGTTGCGCGTGTAAATCGACGGTGAGGATACGATTAGCTCCCGCCGCGGTTAAAAGATTCGCCACGAGTTTTGCGGTGATGGGCACGCGCGGTTTGTCTTTGCGATCTTGGCGAGCGTAACCGTAGAAAGGAATGACAGCCGTAATACGTGCAGCGGAAGCGCGACGTAATGCATCGATCATGATTAATAATTCCATGATGCGGTCATTCGCTGGTACACAAGTAGGCTGCACCACGAACACATCGCATCCGCGAATATTTTCGTTTATTTGAACGAAGGTTTCACCATCTGGAAAACAGTTCACCGTCGCTGAACCGAGTGGCTCACCGAGATGCTCGCAAATTTCTTTAGCGAGTGCAGGGTTGGCGTTCCCTGTAAATATTTTGATGGCTGGCTGACTCATGAATTTGGACGACGCACAGAGTCCAATGATGAGGCAAGCGAATCAACCTTTTTGAATAAATCGGGTAATTTTCTAGATAAAACCACTAAACGACGCTCTAAACCAATAGGAATTGCGGGGGTTCCGTTATAAAATTCGTTCGTGGCAACATCTTGGAAGAGGCCCGACTGCGCACCTAATTGTACGCGGTCACCCAAGGTTAAATGTCCAGCAACACCCGCTTGACCACCGAGCACACAGTAATCACCGAGCGTAGAACTTCCGGCAATACCGACCTGCGCGGCGATGAGACATTGTTTTCCGATGCGAACGTTGTGTGCAATCTGTACAAGGTTATCAATTTTGGTACCACGTCCGATAATCGTCTGACTGAAGCGTGCGCGATCCACCGTGGTGTTCGCACCGACCTCCACGTCATCTTCAAGAACCACATTTCCAATTTGTGGAATGCGATGAATCTCTTGTCCGACGGGTTCGTAACCAAATCCATCCGAACCAATCACAACGCCGGATTGAAAACG
This sequence comes from Opitutia bacterium, assembly GCA_037129735.1. Lineage (GTDB taxonomy): Bacteria > Verrucomicrobiota > Verrucomicrobiia > Opitutales > UBA953 > UBA953. The sequence continues at coordinate 10,850 of JBAXUJ010000024.1, forward strand.
ACAACGCGCACCGACGACGCAATAATCTGCGATGGTGACGCCTGATTTAAACCAGGAGCGCTGTCCAATTGAAACATGGGCGCCGATAAAACATTGTGCTTCGAGAACCACACCAGGACCAATCGTAGAATTTTCTCCGACGACGCAGAGAGGTCCGATGGTTGCTGTAGAATCAATCTTCGCCGTTTTAGCGATGACGGCTGAGGCATGAATTCCGCTCGCTGGCTGTGGCCAGAGTTTTGACTCCAACGCCGAACAGATGAGTGCTAAAGCGTAAGAAGGTTTTTCAACCCGCAGATAAACCTGTTCCGCGTTGGGTTTTCCGGCGTAGTCTGCTGGAACTAAAATAACACCCGCTTTAGAGGTAGCAACAGCGGTGCTATACTTAGGATTTCCTAAAAAAGATAAGTCATCGGATCCTGCGTCAGCTAGGGATGCGATGGCTTTAATCGGAGCAGTCCGTGAACCTTCGATAGCCGAAGCCGCCGTGATTTTGGCGAGTTCGGTGATCGTGAGGGTGAAGGACATGTACTAAATGAAGCGCCCCTGAAACTCAGGGGCGGACTTCATTATTTTTTATTATTTAGCGGCAGGCTTTTCAGCTTCAGCAGCGGAACCTGATTTATAATTAGCGTTCAGATTCTTGATAATCTCAGCAGTGATATCCAGTGAAGGATCAGCAGTGAAAGCTACAGCCTTAGGAATAACTAACTGAAGGTTTTTTGCTTTGGCGAGTTTGTCTGTTTCGACACGGATGTCGGCGATCACATTTTGTTCTAACTGATTAGCGCGTTGTTGGATTTGTGCTTGGGCGCTTTGAGCGAATTGTTGGAACTCGTTGAGGCGCTGTTGGAGGGCTTCGCGTTTTACATTGGCTTCAGTTAAGAGGCTCTTTTTACCCGCTTCGTTTAGGATTGGATCGTTAGCGCGTTTTACTGTGCTGTCGAAGTCGGCCTTTAAAGTGTCGATTTCTTTAGCGCGGTCATTAACCGCAGCACGGCTAGCTTCGAGGGACTTGTCGATGCCGGCTTTGATTTCGATAGCCTTATTGTATTTGGCCATGATTTCAGCGACGTCTACGACGGCGACGTTAGGAGCTGCAGCAAACACAGAGGTAGCTGCGAAGATGAGGAGTGCGCTAAGGGATTTCATATAAGGTGAGGTGACCTTCAAAGTGAGTATTTAACTCAGCTTTGGCAATCAAAAGACAGTGCCGAAACTGAAATTAAATTTGGCTCCACCACCGTTAACTTCCTGTCCATTTGCAGAATTTTTAGTGGTTTTAAGAGGAATACCAAAATCCAGTCGCATAATCGACCCGCCGAGTAAAATTCGCATACCCACACCCCAATCGGAATTGGCACCGGAAAGATTAAACTTGGTCGCTTCACGATCCACGAAACCGTAATCGTAGAAGGTCGCTAAGCGCAGGTTATCAGCCACTTTGATGGTATATTCAGCGGAGAAATAGCCGTAAGTGAGACCACCCATTGGCTGATTGCCGCCACCGGTGGAATTCAGATCCCAGGTATTAATCGCACCCACATCGTTATAATTAAAGCCGCGCATATCGTAAGCGCCGCCTAAATAGAAGCGTTCATAGAATGGTAAAGTGGTGCCCGCTCCCGTGAGTAAGCCCACGCGTGCGAGAATACCGATAGTCTGCTCCGACGTTGGAGAAACTAAAAGCCACTTACCGGTTCGTAATTCTGAACGTAAATATTTTAAGTCACCACCGAGCCCGGCGATTTCTTCAGAAAGAGAAATACGTACACCCTTCGTTGGGAAATTATATTCATCGCGTGTATCTTTAACCAGCGAGAGCGTTACCGATGAAGTAATCTTAGGGTGTCCTTGTTCAGTGAGTACATCTAAGGGGGCGCTAGCTAATACATTGCCCACGGAAGTGCGGCGTAAATCATAAGCGACGCGGCCTTCGACTACGCCCCACAAACGGCGACGTGCATAAACTCCGATGTCTTCATTAAGAACACTGTAATTACTGGAAGCATAACCAGCATAGCGACGTTCGATTTTATAACCGACGGCTAAATCGCGATCCCACAAGGAAGGTTCTTC
>JBAXUJ010000025.1:0-12811 GCA_037129735.1 Opitutia bacterium
CTTACGGCCCTGGTGCTTCTCTGTTCACTCCGTATTTACGTAATGAACAGGTGCATGCAAATCTTCTTCGGGCTGCAGGTTTAAGTTAGTATTTTACACCGCAGCCGTAAGACTTGGTGCTCTGAATAGCTTAATTCTAGGGCATTTTTCTGATTTTATTTACTCGTGGATTGCCAAATGAGGCAAAAGCGGCGAATTAATGGGATATGGCACATGCCAAAAACATCGCGGTCGTATGCGCAACCGAGGCATCCCTCTGGGAGGAGCTGCGTGCCCGGGCTGAACAGATCAGCAAAAGTGAGGCCGCTTTAGCTCCTTTATTAAATCGCTATGTCTTAGAGCGAAAAAGTTTTGCTGATGGAATTGTCCATCGTCTAGTCGACCGTTTGTCATTAACTGGAAAAGACTCGGCTACCGTGGTGCTGGCTTTAGCGCAGGCACTACAAGCTGATCCTGAAATCGTCGCTCAGATGCGTATGGATATTAAAGCGATTCTTGAACGCGATCCTGCGACTGAGCATGCCCTTGTCCCTTATTTATGGTACAAAGGTTTTCATTCCATTTCATTACATCGCATCTCGCATTATTTATGGAAATCGGGTCGCAAAGATCTAGCGATGTATCTGCAGTCTTTAATGTCTGAACACTTGGCAGTAGATATTCATCCGGCTGCACGTTTCGGAGTAGGAATTTTATTAGACCATGCTACCGGCTTTATTGCGGGCGAGACTGCAGTCGTCGGCGACAATGTATCGATTCTGCATGAAGTCACTTTGGGTGGCACCGGTAAAGCGCGTGGAGATCGACATCCCAAAATTCACTCGGGTGTGCTCATCAGTGCGGGCTCTAAAATTCTCGGAAATATCACTATCGGCGAAGGTGCGAAAATCGGTGCTGGATCGGTAGTTTTGAAAGATGTCGCACCCCATACCACTGTAGCCGGTGTGCCTGCGAAAGTGGTGGGAGAAACGACTGTCGACGCACCAGCGTTGGACATGGATCACTCGCTCTAATATGGGTGGCTTAAATCCTTCACAGGACCGACCCAATGACGCTCGCGTTCTCGATTGTTTGTATCGAGTAGGAGCTTTTGTGAATGCGACCGAAGATCCACGTGAAGCACTCAATTTTATTTTATCGGAAGTCGTTCGTACCTTAAACGCATCGAGCGCTTCGATTTCATTGTTGGAGCCGAGCACAGGAACATTGCGAATAGAGGTAAGCAATGGACTTGATGAAAAATCTCATGAAAAAGTTTTACCCGCCGGTCATGGTATTACGGGTTGGGTAGCACAATACGCTAAACCTCTATTAGTTCCTGACGTTAGAAAAGATAATCGCTATGTAGAATTACGTAGCAGTGTGCGTTGTGAATTGGCGGTTCCCATGGAGTTGATGGGCAACGTGATTGGCGTAGTCAATTGCGACGCCGATCGTGTGAATGCATTTACTGAAGCCGATGTGGCTTTTTTATCACTGCTCACCAATGAAGCGTCCAAGGCCGTCGGACGAATCTGGCTCCTACGTCAGCTCCGCTCCAAGGCTGCACAGTTAGAATCACTCGTTTCGGCTGCACAGGCCTTAGCTCGCGAAAGAGACGAGCCTGGTATTTCTCTTGATTTGGTTAGACATACTAAAGCCTTATTAGGTGCTCGGGTTGTTGCCTATTATAAGTTCGTCGATAACCAACTTAAATTAAAACGCGTCGAAGGTAATTTAGAGGGTAGTGCGTTTAGTGAAAAACTAGAATTGAATCAGAGCTCCATTGGCACAGCGATTAACCGTAGCCGTGCCTTAGTCGTACCCATTACGGGAAAATCTGAAGAACATTTATTCTCGAAACTCATCGATCCAGTTGCCTCCTCGTCACTGCTCGCGGTACCCGTAAAATATGAAGATGATACATTCGGAATTTTAGTCTGTATTGCCATGGGTGCTTATCGATTTTCTGACGACGATAAGCATTTAGTGACGGCTTTGGCTTCGTTCGGTGCTTCCTCAATTCAAAATTCACGTCTCTACGCCAAGGTCTTTACGGTGGAAGAAGGATTGCGTCGTAGTGAACGCTTAACGGCATTGGGCTTACTTTCTGCTGAAGTGGCACACGAGATTCGCAATCCGCTGACCGTCCTAAAACTCTTGTGTGATACCTTGGGTCAGGGGCTTTCTACAAACGATCCACGCTTTGAGGATATCGACGTGATGCGCGAGAAAGTCATTCACATGGAAGGCGTAGTTTCACGTGTTCTAGGAATGAGCAAGGCACAGTCAGGTGCGTTCAAGTCTATTAATCTCGGTGAAGCTGCACAAAATGCTGTGATGCTTATTCGCCTAAAGTTTCAGCAGGCTGGAGTCGTCGCAAAAGTAACCGTCGAAGACAAACTGCCATTGGTGGAGGGTAACCCAGGTCAGATTCAACAAGTTTTCCTTAATTTAATTCTTAATGCCATTCAGGCGATGCCCTCGGGTGGTAATTTAGATATTAAAGTCGGCGTAGATTCTTCACCACAAACTAAAATGGTAGTAATGACGATTGCGGATACGGGTAGTGGCATCCCTCAAGAAATTCAGAACAAAATTTTTGAATCCTTCTTTACCAGTCGCGAAGACGGTACCGGACTCGGCCTAGCGATTGTGAAGCGTATTTTACGAGATCACCGAGGTGATATCGTCGTCGAATCGACCGGTAAAAACGGAACAGTCTTTAAGCTTTGGGTTCCTGTATCCCAGGCTTAAGCAGGCGATGAATTATTTTCCAAGCAAGTGGCAGGAATGAAATGACGATTACTAAGATAATTACTTTATGAAGTTTGTCGGCCAGGGGAGTAGGACCGATGACGTGACCCAACCCGACCAGTGAGCCAATCCAAAGAATCGCTCCGATAATATTCCACTTTAGGAATCTCACACCTGGCATGTGAGCCATACCTGCTACAAAAGGCACAAACGTACGCATGATGGGAATGAAACGGGCAATGACTAGGGAGAGTGAGCCGTTTTCCTTAAAGTATACGTCTGCTTCTTCGATATATTTCTTTTTAAATAACCAGCCGTCAGGTTTATTCTCTACACGCTTCCCGAAATTCTTTCCAAGCCACCAGCCTAACTGATTGCCGATGATGGCAGCTATGATTAACAAACCCATCAGTGTCCAAACGTCGAAATACGCTGGGCGATCTTTGTTGGCGATGCTCAATACCCCAGCGGTAACCAGCAGTGAGTCACCAGGAAGGAAGAAGCCAACGAGGAGTCCGGTTTCTGAAAAGATAATTAAAAATAATACAAAAAGTCCGCCGGTTTGAATCAATTCCATCAGGCCTTCAGCAGTGTGGAGGTGTTTCCAGAAATCGGCGAATCCTTCGAGCATAGGGTCACGGTGAACTAAATAATTCGATTTGGCAACGCCCTATGACCTTGATGTGTGGACGCTTTATTGCACTTTAGTCTAAGACATGTCTACGGACTTCGAAACTTCATCCGCGCACTTACGTCGTTCTGCCTTACAGAACGCTTTGGCGGGGGCTTCGTTGATGGAGGGTGAGGTGGTGCCGAGAATTAAAACCTTTTTAACCGAAGCCCGTGATATTCAGTTACAAGCACAACGTGCTGGAGTTGATGGTGGTCTGGTTTCTAAAATCAGATCCGATGCTATCGATATCGTTTTAGAAGCTTTATATGTCCGCGTCGGTAAAGATGCCGAAGCGATTACACTCGTTGCTACGGGCGGATATGGTCGCGCTGAATTGTGTCCATTGAGTGACATTGATCTATTAGTTTTAGTACCATCGCATAGTGCCACCATCAAAGCTGCGGTAGAAAAAATTCTTTATCCACTTTGGGATGTAGGTTTAAAAGTCGGCCAATCGGTGCGTACCGTTTCGGAGGCCACCAATTATGCTCAAGATGATTTGCATTTGCAGGTAGCATTACTGGAGACGCGCTATTTGTGTGGGGCAACCGAACCCTATAATCAACTTACGACGAAACTTTCCAAAGCTTTAAGCGGGGACAAATGGACGTCTTTAGCTCATGCCATTGTGGATGCACAAAGAAAGCGTCGGGAAAAAGCTGGCGGCAGTGCTTATTTACAAGAGCCAGATTTAAAGAACGGAGTGGGGGCACTGCGTGATGTGCAAAGTTGTATTTGGTTGGCTCGATTAAAATCAGGTTCAACGGCGAGTATCGCATTATCTACGTCGGGACTTTTACCAAATAGTGATTTTAATAAATTTTTAGAAGCACGCTCAACGCTTTTACGCATTCGTTGCGAGTTGCATTTTCAACTTACCCGACCCGCTGAACAGTTATCGCTGGAGAGACAAAATTTAGTCGCTGAAGGACTGGGCTTCTCTGGAGATTTAAAAGAACGCATTGGAACATTGATGCGCATGTATTTTGACGCTGCGGATCACGTACGCCGTTGCGTTGAACTGGTGGAAGGTATCGTGCTTAATGAACCCGAACCTAAAGGTTTCGGTAAGCCGATTTTGGTCGACGGATTCAGTATCACTCGCGGCGGAGTGGCTTCAGCACAACACCGTTTGGTCTTCGACGAAGATCCAGGTCGTCTCGTACGACTTTTCCGATTGTGCCAAATGCACGACGCCCAGCCCGAACGTGCGCTTTCGATCTTAGTACGTGAACGAGCCCACTTACTCGATGAAGCGCAAGCATTCTCGGAGTCATCGTGTAGTGCCTTGCGTGCTATGCTTACCGAAGGCGGACGTGTTTATAAAGCCATCAATGCCTTACGTGAACATGGTTTACTTTATCGTTTAGTTCCAGAATTTGCGGGACTCCATTGTTTAGTACAATTTGAATTTTACCATCGTTGGACGGCGGATGTACACACCTTGCGTTGTCTATGGGAGTTAGATGAAATTTACAGTGGTAAGACTGAGATTGAGCGAGGTTATCGCGAAATTTTATTTGGTTTGGAGTCACCCTCATTAGTTTATGCGATTTTATTTTTACATGATATTGCCAAATCCGGCGGTATTGCAGGACACGCGGAACGTGGTGTACCTATTGCGGATCATGTGTTAGAACGTCTAGGCTTCGATTCACGTGAACGCGAAATTGCTAAGGTTGTGATACTACATCACTTGGTCATGGGTTTATATTCGCAGAGACATGATATTGATGAACCCAAGAATATTGAACGATTTGCTAACTTACTGGGAGATGAACAAATTTTAAGAGCCTTGTATGTGCATACCCGCTGTGACGCACGCGGTACCTCGCCTGATTTATGGACTGACTTTAAAGATCGTCAGCACTGGACGCTTTATCGTCGAACCTCCGATAAGATTGCCGGCACAGCGGAAAATCAAAGTCAGGAAAATATCCAAATTTTACGAGCAGCTACGGATAGTGTACTCGGATCTTCAATCCCTCTTGATGAAGTGGACGCGCATTTTACCCAAATGCCTGGCAGTTACTTCCGTCACGTCATCGCGGACGATGCCGCTGTACACATTCAGCTCGTTCACCGTTTGATTTCGGCAGTCACAACCGAAGACTATGAAACATTATTAAAACCGATTGTTGAGTGGGTCGACGAGCAAGGCTCCTCGCAATCACTTGTTACTGTGGTGACATGGGATCGGGCTGGTTTGTTTAGTCGAATGGCCGGAGCTTTTGCAGTCGCGGGTATCAATATTATTTCCTGTCGGGCTTTCTCCCGAAACGATGATGTCGCTTTAGACTTTTTCAAAGTGGTCCTACCTGTTGGTAAAGAACAACAATCTAAAGATAAATTTACGGCAGCCTTGGCTAGTTCGCTGATTGAGTCTGCTGACTTAATTGATGCCGTGGTTGCGGCTGAACAGTACGAGCTGGAAACCGCACCGTATCGCACGTCGACTGTTCCAGTCGACGTGCAAGTGGAAGTCTATTTCGAAAAAGCACTCAATCGCACCGTGGTGGAAGTTCAGTGCAATGACCGGATTGGTTTACTTTTTAGAATCGGCCGAGTTATTCAAGAAGCTGGCTACACGATTACCTTTGCTAACATTGCGACCGAGCAGGGCTTTGCGCTAGATACGTTCTACCTTATCCCCGAAAAGGGTAGAAATATGCCTTCGCATCCTCCTGAGGCTGTTTTAGAGGCACTGCGTACGATTCTGTCTTAGTTTATCTCCTTCTTGTCGGATTCGTATTTTTAATTAAGGTTTAGGTGTGAGCAAAAAACTCTTACTGTCTCTTTGTCTGCTTGTTTTAGGTCTTAAAAATCTAAACATACAAGCCGCACCTACTCCTATGACCCAATCACCTCAATTAGAAAAAGCCACGTTCGGTGCCGGTTGTTTTTGGGGCGTGGAATATAATTTCCGACGCGTTCCTGGCGTGGTCGAAGCTTTCAGCGGCTACTCAGGCGGAAAGTCTGCTAATCCCACCTACCGTCAGGTTTGTAACGGTGACACCTATCATGCGGAAGTAGTTGAGGTTACTTTTGATCCGCAAAAAGTATCCTACGTTAAGTTGGTTGAATTCTTTTTCAAAATGCATGACCCGACGCAACTGAATCGACAAGGTCCAGATTACGGTACGCAATATCGTTCAGTCATTTTCGTGCATTCAGAGGATCAGCGCAAAGTGGCCCAGGAAGTCGTTAAGAAACTCATTGCAGATAAAAAATATGCTCAGCCCATTGTCACTCAGGTAGAAGAGGCTAAGCCATTTTGGAAAGCCGAAGAGTATCACCAGAAATATTTTGAGAAAAACGGCGGGCCTACTTGTCATATCACCGATATTTAAACGTGGCGAAAAATTCATCAGCAGACGATAAATTGCCTGGCTGGGTGGCTGATGATGAAGCCTATCCTAAACGTCGTCCTTTGGCGGCACGGATGCGTCCACAGGCATTGAATGAGGTAGTGGGTCACAAGGACTTACTGGGTGCTAACGCCTTATTGCCGCGATTAATCAAGTCCGACCAATTCGGCTCACTGATTTTTTACGGACCTCCTGGATGTGGAAAAACCTCATTGGCCGAGGTCATCGCTCTCGAAACCAAATCCATGGTGGTGCGAGTGAATGCGGTACTTTCTGGGACGCCTGAATTGCGAGAAATTTTAAACGAAGCCCGAAAAAATCAAGCGGGTCGCACTCTGGTGATTATCGATGAGCTTCATCGCTTTAATAAGACGCAACAGGATTTACTTTTACCCGATGTTGAAGCCGGAGTGATTCGTTTGATTGGATGTACCACGCATAATCCAGGACTCTATGTCATCCCAGCGCTATTAAGTCGTAGCCACTTATTCCGTTTAGATTCCCTCAACGTAGAAGATATTGTTGGCTTCCTTGAGCATACGATGCGTGATACGCAAAAGGGCCTAGCTGCTTTAAATATAAAAGTATCGGTCGATATATTATATAAAATAGCTGGAATGTCCTCCGGTGATTTACGTCGGGCTCTCAATATTTTGGAAACACTGGTCTTGGCTGCGCCGGCGATGGGTTTAGTCACGGAGGAATCTTTAAACCATTTCGCCAAGGAACGTCGCATTCGTTATGATGACGGCGGAGACGATCACTACGACACAGCTTCCGCTTTTATAAAATCGATACGTGGCGGAGATCCCGACGCGGCCTTGTATTGGCTAGCGCTGATGTTGGAGGGTGGGGAAGAGCCCCGTTTTATTGCCCGTAGATTGGTTATTCTTGCTTCAGAGGATATTGGTTTGGCCGACTCACGTGCATTGGGTGTGGCCGTGGCTGCGTTTCAAGCCTGTGAGATGATTGGTCAGCCCGAAAGCGAGTACCCTTTAGCGCATGCTACTTTATTTTTAGCTCTTTCACCCAAGAGTAATAGTGCAACTAAAGCCATTGCGGCGGCGAAGGAGGCGGTGCGTACACAAGTGAGACAAGAAGTTCCCCCGCACTTAAAGGATTCGCATACTAGTTCGGCAAAACGTCTCGGGCATGGTTCAGAATATCTTTATAGCCATGACTTCCCTGAGGCGATTAGCGGTCAGGACTATTTGAAGAATCCGTTGAAACTGTATGAGCCCACTCAGTCGGGCGCCGAAGTCGCGATTGCCGAGAGATTAAGTCAGTGGCGTAGTTTAAAAGAATCGTTACGCGGAAAAAATAAAAAACATGGGTAAGGTCGCTCCACGATTACCTTGGTTCGGGGAAGGAAAATTTCCTCTCTATTTAGCACCGATGGCCCGACACACTGATGTAGCCTTTCGTCAGTTGTGCAAAGAGCAGGGTGCCGATGTCATGGTCACAGAATTTGTGCAGTCTGAGGCTTTAATTCGCGACAATGCCAAGGCTTGGGAGATGGTTGATTTCACGAACACCCAAAGGCCTATGGGCGTACAGATTTTTGGAGCTACGCCTAAATCGATGGCGCAGGCAGCACGGATGGTTTGCGATCGGATGAAGCCTGATTTTCTGGATCTTAATTTTGGTTGTCCTGCACACAAAGTGATTGAGCAAAATGCCGGCTCAGGCCTGCTGCGTTGCACTCCGCTGCTCTATGATTTGGTAAAGGCGGTTAAAGATGCGATACCCGATGTACCTCTGACTGCGAAAATGCGTTTAGGTTGGGATCAGACGACGATCGTTGCGGTAGAGGTCGCAGAACGTCTGGAGCAATTAGGTGTAGAAGCGATTGCGGTTCACGGTCGTACCAAAGCACAAGGCTACTCTGGCGAAGCGCATTGGGGTTGGATTGCGGAAGTAGCGAAGTCGGTAAATATTCCTGTGATTGGTAATGGTGATGTGAAAGATTGGCCGACGGCACATAAGCGCATGATCGAGTCTGGAGTATCAGGTCTCATGATTGGTCGCGCCGCTTTAGCTAACCCTTGGATATTTTCTCTGATAAAATCGAAGATGCGTGGCGAGGTCGGTGATTTTCCTGTGGTTTCGCCAAAGCAACGTTGGGATGTGATTATCCGGCTCTCGGAACTTACACTTCAGGAGCATGCTTCGGCTCTAGGTGAGAGAGATATCCGTTGGATGCTCACTCGACTGCATCCTTTGACGCATGGTCTGCCCAGTTCGCGTAAAGTTCGGGAAAGTTTGAGGCACTGCCGGACGCTTGACGACCTTCATCGACTCCGCGAAGAGCATCAACGCGAGCACGCCGAATCATATTTAGCTTAATTTTATTGGCCGATGTGCACGAAAAATTTTGTGCAATAAAAAGCCTAAAAAAGTTATGCAGAGGGTGGGTGTTAATAACCTGTGTAGGGGTTGAACTTGAGAGTGCTAGTTTTTTATAAGACAAGTCACCCGTTCGTAACCTTGTTGTTGCAGATTTTACCTGCAGAAACCCACGATCATCGCCTCAATCCTTACTCCAATCCTTCAAACCCTTTAAAGCCAATCACTTAGGCTCTATCTTAAGAATCCCTCAATCTTCTAAATGTTCAAAAATAACACTATTTTGACCAATTTTTCACAAAATAAATCTCCAAATAAATCAATTTCAGGCTTTCAAAACCCCTGTGAATAACCTTTCTCAACCATCCCCCCTTTCATGAGCAGCCAAGTTAGCCATCTTTCCCTTTGGGAAACAGTCAAAAACGAATTAAGAACACTTTTTTCAGCAGCGGACTACGATACCTGGATCGGTTCATTGAATGCAGTCTCCATTAAAGACGGTAACACATTAGTTTTAGAAGCTCCAACCGTATTAACCGAAGCTTGGGTCAACAGTAACTACACGGACGTCATTCGTCGTCAGCTCACACTCGTGGCTGGTCGCAATATGGATTTCCAATTGTCCGCGTCGGCTTCATCCCAATCCAAAGAAAAATTTACCGACGTAGCACCTCTTCGTCAGAACAATCGTCAAAGCGCTAACTCAGCAGCACCTGCGATCAAGTCGACCAATACCTTCGCCAACTTTATTGTCGGTCCGGAAAACGAAATGGCTCACGGTGCTGCTTTAGCCGTTTCGAAGGAGCCAGGTTCCAACTACAATCCACTTTTCATTTACGGACAAACTGGACTCGGAAAAACTCACTTGATGCACGCCATCGCCCACTCGGTTTATGAAAATAACCCACGTGCGAAAATTGCTTACATCTCTTCCGAGACTTTTACCAACGAGTTCATTCAAGCCTTACAGACTAACACCATCTCGAATTTCCGCCGTCGCTACCGCGAGCTCGATGTTCTTTTGATTGATGATATTCACTTCTTGGCCGGTAAAGACACGACCCAAGAGGAGTTTTTCCACACCTTTAACGAGTTACACAATAACCACAAACAAGTGGTTTTAACGAGCGATCGTCCTGCTTCGGAGATCGCAAAACTTTCTGAACGTCTCGTTTCACGTTTCCAATGGGGTATGGTGGCATCCATCCAAGCTCCTGGTCTCGAAACTCGTACGGCTATTCTCAGCAAGAAAGCGGCGGCACGTGGTTTAGAACTTTCACCTGAGATTGCTGAGTTCGTGGCTTCACGTATCGCTCGCAATGTTCGTAACCTTGAAGGCGCCGTTACACGTATCTTCGGTTTAACTGGAATGACTCGTAAGCCTATCGAGCTCGCCCAAGTTGAAAAACTTTTACATGATATCTTAGTTGAAGAATCCAGCCACACTTTGACTGCGGAAATGATTCAACGTAAAGTCGCTGAGCATTACCGCATTCAGTTATCAGACATGACTTCGAAACGTCGTATGCAAAATATCGCGTTCCCACGTCAAGTTGCCATGTATCTTTCGACGCAGCTCACGAACATGTCACTCGTTTCGATTGGCCAAGTTTTTGGTGGTCGCGATCACGGTACCGTCATTCACGCCCGTAAGACCGTTGTAAATCAGATGGAAGTGGACGCCAACGTCCGTCGTACCGTCGAGTATTTACGCGCTCAATTAGCGACTAATCAGGTCTAATTGACCGAAGTTTAGGATAGCAGGGGATTTGCGATTCGGTCTCGCAATGTCTTGCCAGTTCAATGAATCCGCCTTCACTGGTGGTGTTCTTTGTATTTCTTTCCCAGGGGAGTCTGTCGCAGACTGAGATTAGGCTTTAAGCCTTAAACCCTTGTACCTGATGCGCCAAGTGCGCCGTAGGAAGTGGATTATTAAACCTCTTTTTATCGGCTACTGGTGTCTGAACTTTTAAAACACAACTATGGTAACCGATAAAACATCTCCCTTTCCTAAATCCAATCGCATTTGGGTCCAAGGATCACGTCCCGACATTCAAGTGCCGATGCGTGAAGTCACGCTCGCTGATACACGTCGACCCGATGGCAAATTAACTCCGAACGAGTCATTAAGAATTTACGATACATCAGGACCTTGGGGCGATCCCGCGTTCCACAAGGATGTTGAATTAGGTCTGCCTCCCGTGCGTCTCAATTGGATTGTAGAACGCGGTGATGTTGAAGCTGTTGCCGGCCGCGAGTTAAAACCGGAAGACGATGGTTATCTCTCGTGGAAGCACGCCGAGACCGCCCAACGTGCCACTTCGCGTAATCGTATGGTTCAGTTCAATCGCGCTGACCGTAAAGTTTATAAAGGAAAACCCGGAGAACGTCCCACCCAGCTCGCGTATGCGAAGAAGGGAATCATCACGCCTGAGATGGAATATATCGCAATTCGCGAAAATATGAAATTACAGGAGGCCAAGGCGACGACTGCGTATCCGCGTCACGCTCTAGGTTTCCAACATCCAGGAATGTCCTTCGGTGCCGCGATCCCCAAAGAAATAACTCCTGAGTTTGTACGTGAAGAGGTCGCTCGCGGTCGTGCGATCATCCCTGCGAATATTAATCACCCCGAACTAGAGCCGATGATTATCGGACGAAATTTCCTAGTTAAGATTAATACCAATATTGGAAACTCGGCTGTAGCTTCATCGATTGAAGAAGAAGTCGAAAAAATGCGCTGGTCGATCAAATGGGGTGGCGACACCTTGATGGATCTTTCGACCGGTAAAAATATTCACCAAACCCGCGAATGGATTTTACGTAACTGTCCCGTTCCTGTAGGCACTGTGCCGATTTACCAAGCATTAGAAAAAGTAAATGGTCGTGCTGAAGACTTAACGTGGGAAGTGTTCCGCGACACTTTAATCGAACAAGCTGAGCAAGGTGTAGATTACTTTACTATCCACGCCGGTGTACGTTTAGCATTTATTCCGATGACCGCTCGTCGCGTTACGGGTATTGTTTCACGGGGTGGTTCGATTTTAGCTAAATGGTGCCTAGCGCATCACAAAGAGAATTTCCTCTATACTCACTGGGATGATATTTGTGATATCATGGCCGCTTATGACGTTAGCTTCTCGATTGGTGACGGACTCCGTCCAGGATCGATTGCGGATGCTAATGACGAAGCACAATTTGCTGAATTGAAGACTCAAGGTGAGTTAACCTTACGAGCCTGGGAACGCGGTGTGCAGGTTATGTGTGAGGGTCCTGGTCACGTGCCGATGCATATGATTAAGGAGAACATGGATAAGCAGCTCGAATGGTGTCATGAGGCTCCGTTCTACACGCTTGGACCTTTAACCACTGATATCGCTCCCGGTTATGACCATATCACTTCCGCAATCGGTGCAGCGATGATTGGTTGGTACGGAACTGCGATGTTATGTTATGTGACTCCGAAAGAGCACTTAGGTCTGCCTAATAAGAACGACGTTCGTGAAGGCGTGATTGCTTACAAGATTGCCGCTCACGCGGCCGACTTGGCTAAAGGACATCCGGCTGCTCAACGACGCGATAATGCTTTATCGAAAGCCCGTTTCGAATTCCGCTGGGAAGATCAATTCGCCCTAGCGTTGGATCCCGAGAGAGCGCAGGAATATCACGACGAAACCTTGCCTCAGGA
>JBAXUJ010000026.1:0-12400 GCA_037129735.1 Opitutia bacterium
TTCCTAAACCGAATATTATTAGTCGGGTCGGAAAACTCTTCCTCGATTTCGGTTTCCACGCACCGACCGTCGCGTTCCCCGAAGTTTTTGGTTTAATGATTGAGCCCACAGAGTCCTACACCAAAGACGAACTCGATCGCTTTGCGGAAACCGTCATCGAGATTGGTAAACTCATTCACTCTCACCCTCAGGTTCTTCAATCTACTCCACGATTTACTCCCGTCGATCGCGTTGATGAAGTTGCAGCTAACCGTGGACTTATTCTGAGTGAACATATTACAGCGCTGCCTCAGATTAATCCCAATCGCCTTTCTCCGGTTGTACTTAATCAACTTCCGATCAAAGAAATTCGTGATAAAATCTTAGAGACTATTTAACCTTATTCACTCGGTGTGAATGAGTGAGTAAAATCAGTCCTAAGATAAAAAGTAGGGCAAAGGAGGCGAAGCCGATGCGTTCGGCCGAGGTTTCATCGGCTGAATTCGCAAATGCCCATCCAGCGAATGCACCCAACAGAGGCCCGATAAAAGCGGCAAACTTGCCCATCATACTATAAAAGCCGAAATAAACTACTTCCCTGCCTTGTGGTACTAATTCGGCAAAGTAAGAACGGCTTAATGCCTGCACACCGCCTTGCACCATGCCCACTCCAGCAGCGATTAACCAAACTGACGGGAAGGTGAAATTGAGCAGGGTTAAATTACCTGGTTGAATCTGTGAGCCCAGAATAGTGAGAAAAATATAACCCACTAAGGCGACAGCAATCATACGGACGGCCCCCCAGCGATTCCCTAGCCAACCAAAAATAAGAGCGGCCGGAACGCCGATAACTTGGACGACCAAGAAAGCTTTGATTAAGTCCATCTCTCCAAAACCTAAGACTGCCCCAAAGTGAGCAGCCGAAGTTTTGACCGCATGCAGGCCATCAATATATAAAATATAGGCTAATAAAAACCAACGGACTTTTACATCGGCCCAGAGTTCTTTGCTCGTTCGCAATGTTGCCTGAAATACTTGGCGGATTGTCAAGCTAGGCACATGAGCAGATCGCTCGTCCGGATAAAACAAAAGTGGGAGCGAGAAAAGCAGCCACCAAAGGCCCGCAGCTAAATAAACCCAGCGTATAGAGTCGCCCGCAAAAAAACCTAAAGCGAGACAGACTAAAATGATTAATCCCGCAACAAAGCCCAATGAATAAGCCACTCCGCTTAAGAAGTGTCGTTTATTTGCTGGAGCAAAATCAACAATCATTGAGTCGTAAAACGTGCTCGCACAGAAAAAAGCAATAGCGCCCAATGTGTAAAGTAGTGCCGAGTAAAACCACGCACTGGCAGGAACAAAAGAAAGTCCGCAGGTGAAAATAACACCGAGGACGACAGACCAACGGAGCGCACGCAGACGGAAGTGTCCTGTTTCCGCCAGCTGACCTAAGAAGGGCGCTACTAAGAATATTAAAAAACAAGGAGTAGCCTGACTTAGCTTAAAGGTAATCGCTTCGGTTTGATGATCTAAACCTTGACCCCAATAGCGGTGAAACATCTGTGGCCAAATTAAAGCCAACACCACCATGGCAAAACCAGTATTAGCAAAATCATAGAGCGCCCACGTTCCTGCTCGTTGCCAAGAGAAAGGTTTATTGGGTGATGTTTCCTGCACGGCTCAAATCTGGCACTGCACTACCAAATCTACAAACAGTTATTTAGCTTCTAACTGTTTAAATAATTCCACCGCCGACTGTGCCCGATTCAGAATATAAACGTGGTAACCAGGTGCACCGCGACTGAGCAGACCCTTGATTTGTCGCACCGCCCAAGAAACACCCACCTTGCGTTGCGCTTCTTCGTCCTCCCCACAGGCCTCTAATTCTCTTACCAATAAATCAGGGATTTTAGCCTTACAAAATCCACAGAATCGTCGGGCCTGCTTCAAAGAGAGTACGGGCATAATCCCAGGTAAAATCGGAACGGTCACACCCGCAGCACGAGCTCGATTAACGAAATTAAAATAGTCTTCGTTATCCAAGAAAAGCTGGGTGGTGACAAAATCTGCGCCTGCAGCAACTTTTCCTGCTAAGTAACGAATATCGGATAAATCATCAGTCGACGAAGGATGTCTTTCAGGAAAACCAGCAACTCCCACCGCAAAACGATTCGGGAAACTTTCTTTAATTAATTCAACTAAACCTGAGGCATAGGCAAATCCATCAGGGTGAGCCGTAAATTCATTTTGTCCCTTGGGTGGATCGCCACGTAATGCGAGTATACCCACAAATCCGGCTGCATCATATTTACTGATAATTTCTTTTAACTCTGCACGGCTGTGACCCACACAAGTTAAGTGAGCGATGAGCGGATAACCGGCTTTAACCAGCTGGCTGCCATATTCTAAAACCGTTGAACGATCCGAACCACCTGCACCATAGGTAATCGAAGCAAAATCTACGCCGAAGGGTTTGAGAATTTTTGCCGTCTCCAACATAGCCGAACCATCCGTCGCCGATTTAGGTGGAAAAAACTCCACCGAAACGGTCGGCCGATGCTTCTCCCGTAAACGGTTTATAAATTCTGCCTTAGGCATATGTATCATCGTATCGAGATATGTAGATAGATGTCAATATCTGGCTATTTATTGGGATTACTGTCGATATTAGCGGGCAATTCCCCTGGCAGAGCGACGTGATAGACCATCACCATCCAACAAAGCATCATGGGATAGATCAGAATAATAAAACCCATACTCCCAAAGATTGAGATAAGAATGCCTGCACGTACGGACAGAGTTTGATTAATCACTAAAAATATAACCGGAAGAATAACGAAGATAATAGAAGCAACATAACCGATGGAAGTAGTGCCTGAATAAAATCCAGCCGACCGCGTTAAATCCATCTGGCAGCTACTACAGGCTTTTCTTAAGTGAAACCAAGATTGTAGCAGCCCATATTCACCGCAGTTAGGACAGCGACACACCAGACCACGTGAAATGATTTCACCTCTGCTAATTTTTAATTCGGCTTCTTCCATGATTACATGCGCTCAACGGGCTCAATCGCTAATAAGTGTAAACCTGTTTCTAAGATTGAACAGGTGCGAGCACATAACATTAAGCGTCGAGCCTTAGTTGCTGCAGGCAAAGTCGGGTCGCTCACGGAATTGGCTGCATAAAAAGTACCGTAAGCTGCGGCTAACTCATGTAAGTAAGTGCATAAGTGGTGCGGACGAAGATCCTCGAGGGCGGAATCTAAAGCAGCGGTGAAACCTAAAAGTTTTCGTGCGAGTGAGATTTCCTCAGGCGTTTCTAAATCGGATGCACCCTCTTCTCCTTGTCCTAAAGCGATACCAGTCTTTCTGAAAATAGAACGGACACGAACCGCAGCATACATCAGATAAGGGGCTGTATTGCCTTCAAACGCTAACAATTTAGACCACGAGAACGAATAGTCCATCGTGCGGTTCGAAGCCAAATCAACGTAACGCAGGGCGGCGACTCCGACTTTTTGGGCAATCATGCGACGTTCGGACTCAGGAAGCTCCGGACTTTTTTCTGTGACGGCAGTGTAAGCTCTTTCGGTGGCTTCATCAATGAGTGACTGTAAGCGAACAGGGTCACCTGATTTTGTTTTAATGGCTTTTCCGTCCTCGCCTAAGATGGTTCCAAACCAAACGTGACGTAATCGTGGAAGTTTTCTTTGGCTTAAATTAAACCAACGAGTTCCTGTTCTAAAAAGTTGGTGGAAGTGATCTTGCTGACGTCCATCGGTCACGTAGACAATTTCTTCGGCTTTAAAATGTTCAGCGCGATAAAGGAGAGTCGCTAAATCAGTGGATGCATAATTCGAAGAGCCATCTTTCTTTCTGACAATAAATGGCATCTTGGTTTCAGCGTGACGAGAGAAGCGCGGTTCTTCGTCATCCCAAACGACCAAGGCCCCTTCACTCTCTTCAGCCAATCCGCATTTCTGTAGTTCGGTGTAAACTTGATCTACTTTGTCGCGATAAAACGACTCACCGAGAATCACATCACTTTTCAGACCAAATTGATCATAGATACGCTGACAGGCGGCATTGGAAACTTGTACGATTTCCTCCCATAATTTAAGATTTTCAGGGTCGCCGGTTTGTAGTTTGGCAAGTTCTGCCCGTGCCGCATCCAAGGCCGCAGGGTCCGCTTTAGTTTGTACACTGCCCTCTTTATACAATCGCTCAAGGTCTTCGAGTGCGGTTGGACTTTTCGCATCGAGTTTAAATCCAGAACGACGAATCGCTAAAATAAGAATTCCGAAATTCGTTCCCCAATCTCCGATGTGGTTATCGCGAATTAATTCAGCGCCACAAAATTCAATCAGTCGAGCAACGGCTTCACCAATAACAATCGGACGTAAGTGTCCGACGTGCATTTGCTTAGCGGTATTGGGCGAAGGATAATCAATCACCACTTTTTTACCGCCCATAATTTTTGCTGCACCGGCACGCCACTTGGATTCATCGCGATATTCTTTTAGCCAAGCGCCGAGAGCAACTGGGGTGAGTTTGAAATTAATGAAGCCAGGGCCAGCGACTTCAGCAACAATGAGCGTTTCGTCTAACTCTCCCGATGCACGCACGGCTTCGAGCAGTGCGGTAGCTAGCGCACGAGGATTTTGCTTCGCACGTTTAGCAGCGGCCAAAACTCCATTCGCCTGGAAGTCCGCATGGCGGGGATCGGAGGGACGCAATTCAGGGTCGAAATGAGAATCAAGACCGGCGACCTGCGGTGCTACCTTACGGAGCAAAGCATCAAGTTCACGTGCTGGATTAAACCAAACTGGCATATAAATAGGGCTAGTCTACCACCCGAGTTCGGCAAGCGAAGAAGCATTCTTATACGGACACGCTTGCCTCCTTGCCACGAACCTTAAGTTTGTGGCTATGTCCACAAGTTTCACCCTCATTAAAGACTGTACCGCGACCCTGATTCCGGCGGGCGATACGGTGATTCTCGAGAAAGACACCGACGTGACTGTCACCCAAGCGTTGGGTAATTCGATTACTGTTCGCACGAATCTCGGACTTTTTAGAATTAACGAAAGCGATATTTCAGCATTAGGACCCGAAGGGAAAAACTTATTAAAATCAGATTCTCAAAAATCTGTCGAAGGTCCACTGAATGATGAAATGATTTGGACCGCTCTGCGCGGATGTTTTGATCCAGAAATTCCAATCAATATTGTCGATCTTGGACTTATTTACGACCTCCATATTGCTGATGGAACTCAGGGTGGAAAAATCGTGAACGTTAAAATGACTTTAACCGCTCAAGGTTGTGGTATGGGCCCAGTGATTGCTGCCGACGCGAAAGCTAAAATTGAATTACTTTCCGGAGTCGAATCAGCCGAAGTAGCCATTGTGTGGGATCCAATTTGGAATCCACGAATGATTTCCGAAGCAGGTCGTAAAGAATTAGGATTAGAATGATCGACACCAACACAGTGGGTAAGGGAATTTATTTTCACGTGCCCTTCTGTGCGTCGACCTGTGATTTCTGTGCATTCTATCAAGAGCAACCCAAGCGTGGCGATATCGACCGCTATCTCGATGCGATGGAAAAAGAGTGCGAGTTAATGCCAAGCGGCCCAGTAAATACAGCCTTTTGGGGCGGAGGTACGCCAGGATTACTTCCCGCCGAAGATTTATATCTTCTAGGAAAAATCATGGTCCGTGCAGGTGGTAAACCCAAAGAATGGTCAGTGGAATTAGCTCCCTCATCGGTTCGAGCAGATAAATTAGCAGCCCTGAAAGAAGCAGGAGTGACGCGCGTCTCTTTAGGCGTTCAAAGTTTTGATGACGTCACCCTCGATACATTAGGTCGAAGACATTCACCTAAACAAATCATGGAGGCATGGAAATTAATCGAGGACGCAAAATTTCAGAGCCGCAATCTCGACCTTATTTTCGGAATTCCTGGACAAGACGATCGACGCTGGCTCGAAGACTTAACTAGAGTGATTGAGTTAAATCCTGATCATATTTCTACCTACTGTTTAACTTTCGAAGAAGACACAGCGATGTTTGTTAAGTTAAGTCAGGGCAAAGTAAAAATTGATAAAGACTTAGAATCTTTTCTCTATCGAAAAACTTGGGAGAAATTAGAGAGCGAAGGATATGCTCAATATGAAATTTCGAACTTTGCTAAGGCCGGACATCAATGTGAGCATAACCTCATCACTTGGCACATGGGCGACTGGCTCGGTTACGGACCGTCGTCGTCCTCTCAATGGAATAATCAGCGTTGGACGAATCCAGCAAATCTCGAAGGCTGGCTTAAAGGCATTGAAGCTAAACAGCCTGTACGCGAGCAAACCAAAGCTCTAAAACCTGACGATTTATTGGCCGA
Organism: Opitutia bacterium; assembly: GCA_037129735.1. GTDB lineage: Bacteria > Verrucomicrobiota > Verrucomicrobiia > Opitutales > UBA953 > UBA953. Next base: position 6,373 of record JBAXUJ010000026.1, read on the forward strand.
TTCGCTTATTTTCGGACTTCGACTGAATTCAGGCATTTCCCCTTTTGCATTGGCCAAACGTTTTCAAACTCCACTACCTGAAAAAATTTCACAGCTGTTTGCTGATCTCGTTGAAGAAGGACTCATGGAACTGAGCGGAGAGTTTTTCAAACTCACCGGTGAAGGCAGACTGCGCGCCGATGCCATTGGCGTCGCGGTGTTAGAGAAATTTGATTAAGCCTTATTTTGAGAGGCAACAATAGCGTCCCATAATTTAATTCGGGACTCAATCGCCGCTAAAGCCGCGACTCCTGCTTCATTCCATTTGGTTTCGTCATCACCGCAAACTAACTCAACCATGCGCAATGAGATGGCGCCATGATGACCGCCATCTACTTCGATATGACGTTCTAAATAATACTTAAACGTATCTAATTTACCTGCGTGCTCCTGACTCAACTTAACGACCAATTCATGAAACATGTCGGGAATTAAATCCTCGCGTCCGAAAGTAAATGCCGCAGCGACTTCATGTAATTTACCTTGGGTAGCTAAATTGAAAGTGTGCGCAGAAAATTCTGCAGCACCTGCTGGGGCGCCTGAAGATTTTAAGGCCTCGGCAGTGGTGGATTTACGTTTAACACTCTCGAGGGCAGCGAGGAGAGGCTTGGTGGATGAGCCTGCCTCATTCATCGCCCGTAAATAAAGTTCGAAGTGACTAATACGTTTACCCTTGGGATCCACATCCGATTCTTCTCCACAGACAATTTCGTTAATTAAAAAGCGAACTTCGGCATCACCCACGGGAACCCAAGGTAAATCGATACAGGTTAAATCGCGCTGCAGTCTTTTCAGTAAAGACATGAAGTCCCACACCGCGAAGGCGTGAAATTGCATGAAGTTTTGGATGTCACTCAACGTGCCCATGCGTGTGTAGAGCGCATGCTTCAGTAAACGCTCGCGAGCGGGGGCAATGCGTTGACGAATATCGGCAAGATTCTTCATACTTCTGCAAACTACGGAAAATAATTAGGAGGCAACTCGCTCGCTCAATTATTTTTACTTTATTTCAGGGAGTAGCCCCCGTCATAATTATATTACGGTAAACCGGAACAAACCACTAACGTGGACATTACCTAGCCGACGGTGTCTTTTTTTTATTGGGTTTACTGGGAATCGTCAAAATTTCCTTGTGGAATTTTTTTAAGTTCACTTGCGCCCATTTTCCCAGTCCCTCAAGTACTGGACGAAGAGCCTCACCCTTCTTAGTTAGCCTAAATGCATTATTACGAGCTGGGCTTTTTGGATTTATCCTCTCGATGAGCATGAGTGATGAAAGCAAGGTAAGTCGATCAGCGAGAATGTTAGTCGAAATGCCCTCGGGTAAATCAAGAAGCTCAGAGTAGGTACGAGACTCATGGATAATAAGTTCTCTGACAATCAACATGGTCCACTTATCTCCAAGCACATCAAGGGCTGAACATATTGGACATACTGAACGCCATTTTATTTTCTCTCTGACCATATGAATTGTAAGATTATCTAATTTGCTTTGAGATAGACGCTGCCATTTCTCTAAAAGATGTATCCATTGGCGTTGGCTTCCAATTCAAAATCTCGAAAGTAGTACTATTATCAAAGGAGGCTTTCCGGCCAATAAATGGAAGCATGCCTCGAGCTTCTGGATCAAATAAGCCGATTAGTTTAAGGAGAAACGTCGGTGCTTTTTTCGATGGGGCTCTTGTAAATCCCGCCTCTCGCAAGACTTGGGCCACTGTTGCCATCTCAATCGGTTCAGCCGTGCACGCGACAAATCGCTTTCCAGCTGCACCCTTGGCAGTCATCGCTGCCACATGAAGCTTGGCTACATCGCGAACGTCGACCATCCCCATACTCATGTCGGGGATCAAGGGAATCTTACCCGTGATCATCTTTGTCATCATGGTCACGCTTTGACCTTCGAGCGCGACCCCAAGAGATGGTCCAAAAACAGCACCAGGGTTAATGACAGTCATCTCCATGTTTCCTTCTTTAGCCAAATCCCAAGCGGCGTGCTCCGCGAAGGTCTTGCTTTTCGCATAGGCACCGATGTTGGTATTCGTATCAGACCAGTCACTTGGCCCATAACGACCAGTATCTTTTCCTGCAATAATGGCGAAGATGGATGAAGTAAGCACGAGCCTCTTGACGCCTGCACTCTGGGCAGCGGCAACCACCCGTCGTGTGCCTTGGACCGCGGGAGAGATAATTTCGTTTTCATCGGCAGGTTCTTTCAACCAAAAGGGTGACGCGACATGAAGAACAAACTCACATCCTTTCATCGCCTCACCCCATCCTGTATCTGATAGGAGATCGGCTTCGACAAAACTCAACTGATCTACGGGGGCGACGCGTGATAGGGCATCTTTAGTCGCCTTGGCTTTTGAAAGAGAACGAACGGTGCCAACAACTTCATAGCCCTGACGTAATAGTTCAGCAGCACAGTGCTCTCCAATATAACCAGTTATACCTGTTACTAATACTCTTTTTTTGGTTTTATTCATGGCTGCAATACAAAGACTTGATTGCATTAACTTGCATTTTGCAAGTTTAAAATAATTATCGATAAGGATTTCATACCTCTGCTAACCATCCAAACAGCGAGGAGGTAACTAATTATTATAATCTTATTTGTCGAAGGGCCTCGTAGGTCGCAATTCCACAGGCCGTCGATAAATTCAGTGATCTTAAAGATTCGTTTAAATGAGGTATTTTGGTTGAGCGTTCGGGACCGAACCAAGCATGGACCTCAGCGGGCGCACCTGAACCTTCATTGCCAAAAACCAAACCATCGCCTAACTCAAATTTTACATCCCAGATTCCTTGTTTAGCCTTAGTAGTAAAAAGCCACAAACGTTCGGGGCTATCAGGCGAAGCGAGAAACGCCGCCCAGTTGTCGTGGTGTCGCACATCCAACTCATGCCAGTAATCCATCCCTGCACGACGGAGCTGTTTATCTTCCAAGGAAAAACCTAACGGATGAATTAAGTGTAAGCGACAATCCGTGACGGCACATAAGCGGCCGATATTACCCGTGTTCGGAGGAATTTCCGGACAGATTAAAATAATGTGCAAAGGAGGCTTCACCGGCGACGACGCATCGCGCGTGAAATCTCACGTTTAGCGTCTCTTTCTTTAATATCTTGGCGTCGATCGTGTTGTTTTTTTCCTTTGCCAATCGCGATTAAACACTTCGCCAAGCCATGTTTAAAATAAATTTTAAGCGGAATAACCGTCGAACCACCCGAACGAACTTCTTCCGTAATGCGAGCGACTTCGACGGCCTTTAATAAAAGCTTACGGGTTCGGTAAGGGTCGTGATTATTATGATTACCAAAATCGTACTCAGCAATGTGTGCGTGAAAAAGTACGGGACCCTTGGGAGTTAAGCGCACGAAGGAGTCGGCGATATTCGCCCGACCCAAGCGCAGAGATTTTACTTCGGTACCTAACAAAACCAGACCCGCTTCAAAGGTCTGCCCAATGAAATAGTCGCGGCCCGCCTTCGGGTTATTAACCTCAGGCAGTGACTGTTCTTTTCGAGCGGACATAGGTTAGTGGATAATATAACCGCTCAACCCCGTCCTCCCTGAGCAAAGAGGATTAGGACTGAACTTGGTCTTCGGCAGCGAAGTTCCAAGTAATCTTGCCTTCGATAATTTCGCGAAGGGCGATATCTTCAGGCGAGAGGGTTTCGTAGAGATCGCCCCCTAATAAATGCTTATACTTGGCAGGTGCACCCTGTTGGCGCTCGGCGGTGGCACGGAGCTGTTTCACACGGCGTGAGACAACATTAATTAAAATATTTGGATCAGTAATCTTCTTTTTAGCTTCCAGCAAATAGTCGTCGCGCATGGTATGTTTTCTGTTGAGAGAACCCAGAAACCTAGGGCTACACCCCCCTCTGGCAAGCGTTTTAAGGGATAAATTGGCTTTGCCCTATTCAAATTTCTGTAAATAAGTTAATTAAACCCTATGCAACCGCCTAAAAACTACGGTGAAACGATGAAGTCCAAAGGTGGCTTTGGTCGATTAATCAATGCGCTCTTCTACACTTGGGATGGATTGAAGGCGGCTGCTCAACACGAAGAAGCTTTTAAACAAGAACTCATCGTCGTCATTCCTCTTTCCATTGTTGCTTGGTTCATTCCCGTATCCGCAGTGGAACGCGCCCTGCTCTTCTCCGTTCTGCAAATGATTCTCATCGTTGAATTAATTAACTCAGCCATTGAAGCGAACACCGATCACATTTCTCTCGATCGTCACCCCTTAGCGAAACGCGCGAAAGACATGGGTAGTGCTGCTGTATTTCTGACTATTCTTTCCGCTGTTGCAACCTGGGTGGGTGTACTCTGGCACAATGATATCGTTCAAAAATTATTTTCGAAATAATTCACGCGACTGAGTTGCCCAACAAAAAACCCCGCGAGTGGCGGGGTTTTTTATTAAGCCTATTTTTAAAATTAGGCCTTGGTTACTAAACCAGCTTTGAGAGCTTTAACCGAAACCCATTGGCGTTTAATCGAACCGTTAGGTTGGAGAACGCGAATGCGTTGAACATTGGGGCGAAAGACGCGCTTCGTTTGTTTAACGAGCTGGAAGCCGATACCACCACTCTTCTTGGATTGACCACGGTGGATGATTCGACGGCCCTTGACGGGGCGCTTGCCGGTGACGCTGCAGATACGGGACATAGTAGTTTTGTTCTCCTTGGAAGGTCGTAGCAAATAAGTGAGGTGCCGATTGGCAAGCGGTAATTAAGCCCGACGTAAAGCGCGGTCTAAACCCTTCAAACCTTCAGAAAACTCGCTAGATTTGAGTAAAAGGCTCAGAATTACCGAGGGTAAATTAGTGGACATACCATAAAAATAACCCGGGTGGGCCCAAACCCCCTCGTCCAAAGCATTCAGCAGCAGGCGCTCTTCCGACACCCCAGGTGGTAAACCCAGGATCGCCATCCATCCCGCCGGACGAGGCAAAACAGTACAAGCATGGCCCGATGACACGATCCAGTCTTTTAAAATTTGTTGGTTCTCACTCACTCGTGCTCGGATGGCTGCGCGGATCGGTTCGGCTCGACGAAGTAAATCCGGCAGAGCTAATTGCGCGGGAGTATTCACTGAAAGAAAAGCATCAGCGATATGTTCGAGGCGACGGCAAGATTCTTGCACGGTGTCAGTCGGGCCTGAGACAATAATCCAACCGACTTTTAATTGAGGAGCGACGGCGACTTTGGAAAGTCCACTTAACACATAAAGAGCCACTTGAGTTTCTCCCGCCCAGGTGCCTGGTGAACTCACCCCCTCGGCTGGATAATCTAAAAATACTTCGTCACAAATAACTGCTAAACTATTTTTCAAAGCGAAGTTGCGCAGAATATCACGATCGCGACGACTCACAAACGCTCCGGTAGGATTAGAGGGATTGATACAAACAATCGCCCGTGTTTGTCGGCTCGCAGTGAGACTCGCTAAATCAATCACCCACTCGCCTGCGAGTTGCACCAATCGATAAGGTCTTAAAGTGACGCCCTCTAATGAAGCGATGACTTCTAATAATGGATACGCCGGTTCGGGAACTAAAATTTCGTCACCCGAATTACATAATAATTTAAATAACCAACTATAACCTTCACTGGTACTGGCAGATAAAAATATGCGATCAGGAGTGAGGCGTGTTCCGCGAGCGAGGTAGTAATCAGCAATAGCAGTTCGAGCTGAATTCAGTCCATGGGCATCGGGATCTTGTCGCTGAATTCCATCGCGACGAAGCAAGGTGCCTAATTCTAAGACCGACCAACCAAATCCTGCGTTGGCGGGATTTGCATCGGCTAAATCCAATGTAGGCAAACCAGCAGTTCGGCGACGTTCCCGCGCCTTGCTTAAGGCGTTTGAATCATCGGCAAAGGAGAGTCGGGAACTGAACATGGCCCATCCAACCCTAAGTTTGCCACCGGAGCAAGTGGAAGAAAATCGGGTTGAAGTTAAGCCCCGACGGTTCAATCCTCTCA
>JBAXUJ010000027.1:0-12101 GCA_037129735.1 Opitutia bacterium
ACTTTACCACCCATGGTGACAGGAAAATCTTTTTGAGTGAGCTGATAGTTCTTTGGATTATCAGGATAGAAATAGTTTTTACGATCCCACGCACACTGTTCGGGGATTTCTGCATCAACGACTAAACCAAAGAGAATGGCCTTCTCAACGGCCTCGCGATTCACCACCGGCAAGGTTCCAGGTAATCCTAAGACAACGGGATCCACTTGCTCATTCGGCTCTTTACCAAAACCCCAAGAAGAGGAGGCAAAAACTTTGGATCGGGTGTGCAGTTGCACGTGAACCTCGAGACCGATGACTATTTCCCATTCGTTACTCATAGTGTCGGTTGTTGATTAGCGAATGAATGGGCAGACTCAAATAATTGAGCCGCCGCGAAAAGTTTGCTCTCAGATAATGGAGCGCCAACTAAATGGAAGCCCACGGGGAGATGACCCGACTTACCACAAGGCACGGAAAGTGCTGGTAAACCGGCGAGATTCGCGGGAATCGTGAAAATATCTTCGAGGTATAATTGAAGAGGATCGGAAACCTTTTCGCCTACCTTGAAAGCAGGAGTCGGAACAGTCGGACTTAAAATCATATCCACTTTTTCGAGTGCGGCTAAATGTTCAGCACGGATTTTTGAACGAGCACGTAAGGCACGAACATAATACGCGTCCGCATAACCAGCGCTTAAAACGAAAGTACCTAAAAGAATTCGACGCTTCACTTCAGGACCGAAACCTTCGGAGCGACTGTTGGTCATCATCTCAATCGGAGTCTTGGCATTGCTTGAGCGATGACCGTAACGAACACCATCATAACGAGCTAAATTGGAAGAAGCTTCGGCGGTAGCGACGACGTAGTAAGTAGGAACCGCTAATTCAGATGATGGTAAATCTACTTCAATGATCGTTGCACCTTTTGATTTATAGAAGTCGATAGCAGCTTGAGTCGCAGCAGCGACTTCAGCACCTACACCCTTTCCGAGTACGCCTTTAGGAATACCGATGCGTAAAGATTTTTCAGTGGCGACGGGAAGTTGACTGCGTTGAGTCGAATCAAAGCAAGTCATGTCACGCGCATCAGGTGTCGCTAAAACTTTTAATAATAATTCGCAGTCGGCAACGGTACGAGCCATCGGACCAATTTGGTCGAGCGAAGACGCGAAGGCCACGAGACCGAAGCGTGAAACCAAACCGTAGGTCGGTTTCATGCCCACAATACCGCAGTGCGAGGCAGGTTGACGAATGGAGCCACCGGTATCAGAGCCTAAGGCCAAAGGAACTAAGCCAGAAGCCAAGGAAGCAGCGCTACCACCCGAAGATCCACCAGGAATGCGAGCGAGGTCCCAAGGATTAAAAGTTTTTTGAATCGCTGAATTTTCCGTTGAGGAACCCATCGCAAATTCATCCATGTTTAAACGACCATAGATAATGGCACCGGCGGATTTCAAAGCCTCGACGACGTGTGCATCGTAAGGCGAAACTAAATTCGCCAACATTTTACTCGAGCAAGTCAGAGGCTGACCCTTCACCGCGATATTTTCTTTAATCGCTACGGGAATACCATCGAGACGACTTAAAACTTTGCCTGCTTTGCGACGAGCATCTGAAGCGTCCGCTTGAGCGAGAACATCTTTTTCGTCGAGCGAAGTAAACGCACCAATCTTTTTATTGAGTTGGTGATAACGAGTAATCAACGCTTCAACGACGGCACGAGAAGTCAGTTTACCAGCGGCGAGACGGCTAGAAATTTCAGTGGCTGATAATTGATAGATTTCTTCAGCCATGTCTTAGGATTCATCATCCACCACTCGCGGAACAGAAATCTGTCCGTCATGGGATGCAGGAGCAATTTTGGTTACAGTGTCAGAACCTAAAGACACTCCAGGCTCATCGCTTCTTAAGGCTTTTTCGGTAACGACCAAGGCCACATCAGAACTAGCAGGTAAATCAGCCTTCGCGAGCGTTTCAAAATAAGTGAGAACTTGGGTTAACTGATTAGAATAAAGAACTTTTTCATCAGCGGTTAAATTTAAACGCGCTAATTTCGCCAAGTGATCGATGTCGAAACCTTTAGCCATAGTTATTTGCGAATGACCCAGCCGGCTCCTTTTTCTAATGCAGCAATGACCGTACCGAGAGCACGATTGGTTTCTTCATCGGTGAGTGTGCGGTCGTTATGGCGCCAGCGGATTTCAAAAGCCAAGCTCTTGGAACCTTCGGGTAAACCAGGACCATTAAACACGTCGAAACAATTAACGTATTCTAAATCGAATTCTTTACCCGCAGCTTTGCTCGCAGCTTGTTGCACGCGGGTGAGAACTTCGGAGGCGGTTGTAGCTACTGGGACAATCACAGCGACGTCGCGAGTTACAGGAGGGAAAGATGAAAAGGCTTCGAAACGAGGAATGCGTTGAACGTCCGCAAAACTGGAACGAGGGAACATAACTTCACCGGCGATGATAGAACCCTTGAGTCCGAGTGAGCGGGTCCAGCGAAGTTCAACCACACCACAAGCACCTTCAGCCGAACGTCCGCGATCACTTAAGTTCGCAGCGTGTTCACACTGCCAGAGTGCAGACTTAGCATCGGTGAAGGAAAGTCGTGTCGCAGCAACTCCGGCTAATTGGGCGATATCTTGCAGGAAGCGTTTTGCTTTGATGATGTCGAACGTTGCAGGAACCTTCCATGAACGAACGAGGGCTTCAGCGGGAGCAGCAAAAGCTACCGATAAAAATTCGCGAACTTGTCCGTCTGCTTGCGGACGGAAGACGACGCCGACTTCAAAGAATCCACGAGGGTCAGCATTCACGGCGACATTTCGAGAAAGTGCGCCGACCAAGCCAGGAATTAGCGAAGCTCGAACGTGAGACTGATCAGTGGTTAAAGGATTTTCTAACGCGAGGAGTTTTGCGTGTTCAATACCAACGGTACGATCGCACTCAGCGGCATCGCGTAAGGTGTAATGACAACATTCAGAAAAACCTGCACCGATTAAACGTGAAGTAACTTCGCGGGTAAAGATTGAGGAGCGAGTGTCTTCATCCCCGGGCAAAGGAGCAATCGGACGGCCCGCAGGAATTTGGTTGGTTCCGTAGATACGGATAAACTCTTCAACTAAATCAATCGGACGTGTTACATCTGAACGGAAAGATGGAACAATGACGCTGAAACCTTCTTTAGATTTTTCGACTGTGAAGCCGAGTTTCTGTAAAGCGTTTACAACATCTGTATCGGCAATGGGTGTGCCACACTTAGTAGCGACAAATCCAGCAGGCAGTTCGATTTTAACATCGGCGCGTGGAGGCTTGCCTGTACTCACAGCAGGGCCAACCACTTCAGCACCCGCGAGTTCGATTAATAAATCGGTGGCGAGACGTGAAGCCAGTTCAACACCCGCAGGATCCACATCACGAGTAAAGCGATAGGAAGAATCGGTGGAAAGTCCGGCACGACGGGCGATACGACGCACTTCACCAGGAACGAACCATGCGGACTCTAAAATAATATCAGTGGTGGTAGCAGAGACTCCGCTATCTACGCCGCCCATCACGCCAGCGAGAACTAAAGGACGTTGTGCGTCTGCAATAACCCAAGAAGTAGAATCGAGAGAAAGTTTTTTACCATCGAGCAAGGTTAACTCTTCACCGACCTTAGCGGCGCGAACTTCAATCCCCTCTTTTACCTTAGCGGCATCAAAGGCGTGTAACGGTTGTCCCAGCTCGAGCATAACCCAGTTTGTGATATCAACGACATTGTTGATCGGGCGAAGACCGACAGCTTCAAGATCACGACGGAGCCAATCGGGACTCGGACCTACTTTGACATTACGCAGAGTGCGAGCGGTGTAATACGGACAAAAAGAATTTTCTGAACGAACAAATTTAAAAGCATCTTTCGCGGAAGGCGATGATGACAGTCCGGCAGTTGTTTTAACCGTGAGAGGTTTTAAAGTTAAACCCAGTGCGGCAGCGGCTTCGCGAGCGAGGCCACGATAACCCAAGCAATCACCGCGATTAGGCGTGACGGAAATTTCTAAAACCGAGTCAGGTTTGCCGTAGAGTTTATTTAAGGGTGTGCCGATGGCTGGCTTTTGTGCGGTAAGAATCAATAAACCATCTTCACCTTTACCGAGGCCCAATTCTTCGGATGAGCACATCATTCCTTGTGATTCTACATCGCGCAGTTTCGAAACTTTGATTTCGAATCCGCTCGGCATGATTGTACCAGGGAGAGCGACGGGGACGCGGTCACCCGTTTTAAAGTTTTTCGCACCGCAGACAATTTGACGGATAGTTCCGTCGCCGACATCGACCTTACAAACGCTGAGACGATCTGCTTGAGGGTGTTTTTCGAAAGCTTGAATTTCTCCAACCACAACGAAAGGCAATGGAGCGAGGCCGAATGAATGGATTGATTCCACTTCTAGGCCGAGCATCGGAAGAACTTCCGAAAGTTTTTCGGGGGTGACTCCGGAAAGATCGACGTGACGGCTGAGGGCTTGGAAAGAAGCTTTCATGGTTTAGGCGAACTGACGCAAGAAGCGGAGATCGTTGTTATAGAAGTGACGAATGTCGTCGATGCCATGAACCAACATGGTGATACGTTCGAGGCCCAAGCCGAAGGCGAGGCCCGAATATTCGTTTGGATTTAATCCGCAAAGCTCGAGAACTTTGGGATCCACTAAGCCGCAGCCCATGATTTCGATCCAGCGATTGGAAAGACGTCCCAGGTTAGGAGAACGTAAATCCATTTCAAAGCTAGGCTCAGTGAATGGGAAATAAGAAGGACGCAGGCGAATTTCGGCGTCCGCACCGAAAGTTTCTTTCACGAAGAAATCGAGAATTCCGCGCAAGTCGGCCAAGGTGACTTGATGATCAATCCAAAGACCTTCGACTTGGTGGAAGTTAGCCGAGTGAGTCGCATCCACTGCATCGCGACGGAAACAACGACCAGGAGCCACAATACGGAAAGGAGGTTTACGATTTAAGAGCGTACGAATTTGCACGCTGGAAGTGTGAGTGCGTAAGACTAAAGCCTCTTCGCCGCGACGAGGAGCATCGACGGAGCGAAATGATTTAGGAAGATAAAGCGTGTCCTGCATATCACGCGCCGGGTGATCAGCGGGCGTGTTGAGTGCGTCGAAGCAATGCCACTCCGTTTCGATTTCGGGACCCTCGGCGATGGTGAATCCTAATTTCTTAAAAGTATTAAGAATTTTTTCGCGCGTGCGAGAAAGCGGATGAATAAAACCAGCGGGAGTTTCGTTACCGACTAAAGTAGGATCGAGTGGAGTGCCGAGAGCGGAACCAATTTCGGCGTCTTCAATTTTAGTGAGGAGCGCAGCTAAAATTTCTTCGACTGATTTTTTAGCTTCGTTAATTAATTTACCAACGATGGGACGTTCTTCTTTGGAGAGAGTCGCCATGCCTTTCATCGCAGCAGTGAGTGAACCGTTCGGACCGACCACGCGTGCTTTGAAGGCTTCCATCTCGGCACGATTCGTGACGGATTTGGATTCGGCCTGGGCGGTGGCGACGAGCTGGGCTAGCTGTTGCTGCATGGGTTAGATTTGTGCGATGGAGAGGGAAATCGGCAAGCGAAAGCACTACAGAAACAACAAGGCCCCGATAATCGGGGCCTTGTTAAACCGTTTCAAAGGAAGATTTACTTCTTCAAAGCGGCTTTGGCCAAGGTCACGATTGCCTCAAAAGCTGGGGCATCATGAATAGCGAGCTCGCTGAGGTTTTTACGGTCGATGGTGATGTTAGCCTTTTTGAGGCCATTCACTAAACGACTGTAGCTGATGCCAAGAGGACGGCAGGCAGCGTTGAGACGTACAATCCACAATTGGCGGAACGTCGATTTATTTTTGCGACGATCGCGGTAAGCGAATTTTTGTGCACGTTGTACGGCTTCGAGAGCGTAGACGTAGAGACGTGATTTGTTTCCGAAGTAGCCCTTAGCTGCGCGAATCGCACGACGTTTGCGTGCTTTGGTAGCTGGACCGTTAGTTGCTCTAGGCATGTTGGTATGTTGTTTTTATGGTTAGTTTAATGGCCTGGGGGTCGCCTTAATGAACACCCGTTCGGCCAGAAATTTTATTCAGTCGATTTACGCGAATGGCATGGAAGCCAACATTTTCTTTTCGAAACCGGAGTCGACGCGCTTGTCTTTATTGGCACGACGACGTTGCTTGCGCGACTTAGAACTAAGAAGGTGGCGAGTGTTAGGGGACTTGCGCATCACTTTACCGGTACCGGTAATTTTGAAGCGTTTGGAGATCGACTTGCGGGTCTTTTGCATGGCGGAAAGGGTCGGAACAAAGACCACGGGGGGGCTTTTGTAAAGGGGAAAGGTAGCTAATCTCATCGTGATCCAATTAACCGAGAATAAAGGCCTCTCGTTTGACAGTTTAGCACAGCCCGACAATTGAGTATCCCTATGCACAAAATAGGCAAAAAACCTAAGTTAAACTTCGAAATTGAGGCTGTTTTGAAGGGAAAAGTCGAAATGGTCCCGTTTTCCGAGCTTATTGACGGTCCGACCGTCGTTTCGGTCTACATGCGCAACAATACTTCGGCCTGCGATAAGCAGACCTGTGCCCTTTCCGAAGATTTACAAGTCATTGCTCGTAAAGGATTTAAGGTTATAACCGTCTCCCGAGACAAGAGCAGCTCCCACGTCAAATATGCCGAGAAGAACGGTATACAGTACACCCTCGTTTCGGACCCCGAGGACCAATTCTCCAAGGCCCTAGATGCGATCGTCGAGAAGTCGATGTATGGTAAGAAATATTTTGGTCCGTTGCGTGCGGCCTACCTCTTTGACGGCGATGGCGTTTTGAAATCGGTCATCCCAAAAGTCGAACCTGCTGAGCACGGTCAACAAGTCTTGTCGGAGATTAAGCGCTTAGAGAGTGAGTGATAATTTATTTACCGAGATGCAATCGGTGCTTGAACCATGGCGATTAAAAGCGGAAGTTAATTAAGTAACGACACGCACGTAGATACCTAATGGCAACCCCTTATCGCCCGAATAGCCCTCGGCCCAAAAACTCATCCAACTCTAGTCAGCAGCGCTTCAATAATCGCAGCCGAGAAGATAAAGGACCGAAACGTAACGAGAAGATACGTGCGACAGAAATTCGTGTGATCACCGCGAAAGGCGAAATGCTTGGCGTGATGCAGACTTCAAAAGCGTTACAACTCGCGCAAGCAGAAGGCGTCGACTTAATTGAAATTGCGGCCACCGCAGTGCCTCCCGTTTGCAAATTAATTGAGTACGGAAAATATTTATACGAAGAAGCGAAGAAGCATAAGCATCAAAAGACCGCGACGAAGGTGAAGGAATTAAAACTCCGTCCGCGTATTGATGTGCATGACTTAATGATCAAGGTTCGTCGTGCAGAAAATTTCCTTTATCACGGACACAAAGTAAAACTGCTCTTACAATATCGTTATCGTGAATTAGAGCACCCCGAAATCGGTCTCGAAACGATGAATAAAGCCATCGCCGAGCTGATGCATATTTGCACGCGTGATAATGAACCCAAGCGCACCGGCCGGGCCATCGTCGTAGGCTTAACTCCTTTACAGGCAAATCGTCGCAAACTGATTCATAATGCCGAGCCTTCGGATGATGACCAAGAGGATGATTCAGCGGTAGATAACGGCGAAAACGATACCGAGTAATTCCGTGAAAGCCCGCGGGCATACTTTCCTACTCTTCGCCTTTTTACTCTGGATAGGCGTTGCCCCCAGCGTTTGGGCCAAGCCTGATTTAGCACTTGGTGAAACTCTTAAACTATTGGGGCTTCAGCAGGTCGCTTCATTAAAAACCGATCCCGCAGAATCCGAACGTTACGCCGGAAAAAATCTGCCTGACGTTTTCGCAGAGAATAAAAAAGCTTACATCACCATTGGTGGCGTGAAAGTTTGTTTAACCGAATCATTGTTACTCATTAAAGGAAATTTAGCCATTGATCGGGTAGACTATGATAAAGTTTTAGTCCCGCTCATTTGGCGAAATAAAGCGCCGTTCGGAATTGGATTTCGACGTATCGTCATAGACGCAGGCCATGGCGGAAAAGACCCTGGTATTATGAGCAAACCCTTTAATTATGCAGAAAAAGCTGCGACGCTCGATACCGCACTCCGACTCAAAATTATTTTAGAGAAACTCGGCTTCGAAGTATTCCTGACCCGAGATAAAGATAACTACGTCGAATTAACCGATCGCTGTGACTTTGCGAATAAACTCAAAGCGGATTTGTTTATCAGCTTACACTTTAATGGCGGTCCACCCAAAGACACAACGACCTCCGGACTCGAAACCTACTGTCTCACTGTGGCGGGAGAATCATCGACCAATCAGTCAAAGAAAACGGCCACCGGTATTATGCTTCCAGGTAATCGACTGGATGCACTCAATGTGCTTTTAGCTTGGAGCGTCCATCTTCGCACCGTGAATACTTTGGGGACGGAAGATCGGGCGGTAAAACGTGCACGCTTTGCTGTTCTTAAATCATTAAACTGTCCAGGTATCTTGGTCGAAGGCGGTTTTATCTCGAGCCAGACGGAAGGGGCGCAAATTGCTAATCCGAACTACCGTCAAAAACTCGCAGAATCCGTGGCAGCGGGGATTATTGATTACAGCAATCGACTCAAACCGTAGGATTTGAAACTTCCGCTCGAGCGTTTTTTAGATAGGCTGAACATCTGATGCGGTTGTGTCTGCTCATTTTAATCTGTCTGCTCGGCGTGGAACTTCGTGCCGACATTGATCCGACAACGACGATTGTTTTAGCGAATGATAATGTTCCTGACGGAATTTTGATTGCGAAAGCGTTGATGCGCAAACGGGGGATTCCTGAATCCAATCTGATCACCCTACCCCTGCCTACCACCGAAGAAATTAGTTGGGATCAATACAGTCAGAGCATTCTTAATCCCCTGCGTCGTCAGCTTCTTGAAATGAAATTTATTTCAGGAAAAATAAATCGCGAAAAAGATTTATACGGGCGGGAAGATTTTGTCCCCACCGAGAATCCAAAAATCTCGTGGCTGATTACCGTCTATGGTGTTCCCCTAAAAATTAAAGCCGGTGCCTTTAAGCCTACGACTGAGACGCGTGAAATAACTCGTGGTGACCAAGCTTGCGTGGATAGTGAGCTTGCCCTTTTAGCGGCGGTAAATCTCAACCCCGTGGGCGCAAAACCCAATCCTTGGTTTGGTCAGGACTTTCCTGACTCCACCGAAATTACTGAAATCGTTCGTACCAGTCGACTCGATGGACCGACTCCCACTGACACCTTAAAAGCACTCATGGGTGCGTGGCGGGCGGAAGAATTAGGCCTGAGAGGACGCAGTTATATCGATGTCGGTGGACCCTATAAAGAAGGCGATAACTGGTTTAAAGCTACCGCCGAACTTACCCAGCTCTACGGTTTTCCAACTGATGTTGATTCATCACCTAAACTCTTTGATGAGCGCGCGAGGTCGGACGCTCCTGCATTTTATTTAGGTTGGTACACACAAACTCCAAGTGGACGATTTGCTTTACCTCGCGTTAAATTAGCACCTGGGGCGATTGCGTTACACTTGCATAGTTTTTCAGCGAACTCGTTAAAAAAACCTGAAAGCAACTGGGCAGCTCTACTGGTGAAACAAGGTGCCGGACTCACTTCAGGTAATGTTTATGAACCCTTTTTAGGTTTCACCATGAGACCTGATTTTTTGGTGAACGGACTCATGCACGGAAAATGTGCCGGGGAAGCAGCATGGTATGCGACTCCGTCGGTAAGTTGGCAGGGAACTATTTTGGGCGATCCGTTTTACAAACCCTTTGCGGTAAATATCGCGACTCAGTTAAAAAATTATAAAGATAAACCCGATGAGCTAGGACCTTACGCCACCATTCGCGGCTGTCTTATTCGCAAAGTTAAAAGCCCCGAACAGAATCTAGAATTAATGCGTGCTACTTTGGTTAAAAAACCCTCTATCCCGCTGGCTTACGAATATGCAAAAGCCCTCGTTGAAGATGGTAAGCCCGTCGTTTGGCCGATGGATGATTGGAGCGAATTGAATAATTTGGACGACGGACTCGTTTGGGAACTCGGCCAATTTTTAATGAAAAATGGTCAAAAAGAACTCGGTCTTAAGGTTTTACAGTCTTTATTGGTTCGTGAGGGGTGGAGCCAAGACCCCGATCTCAGAAAAATAATTCTTAAATCTGGGTCATAATGACTTGCAATGGGGGGTGTAAACAGGTTCTTTCAACCTCCCTTTAGCCCGCTAACTTGTGTTAGTGGATTCTCTAAAGGTTCGTTCCTAACAACAACCAAAACCCTGGAAACGTCTTCGGACGCCCAGGACAACTAGTCAAAAAAACATAATATGAGCATCATGGAAAAACTGCTCGCCGATTCTAATTTCGGCGCGCTCAAACCTCACTCGGTCATCAAAGCCAAGGTCACGGAAATCCGTGGCGATAAAGACGTCGTCGTAGACATCAAAGGCAAGTCCGAGGGATTCATCCCCCAATCCGAATTCCCCGATATGGCTGAAATCCAAGTCGGTATGGATCTCGAAGTCTATCTCGAGAAACTGGAAAACAAGGATGGCACGCCGACCGTTTCTTACGATCGCGCGATTCAAATTCGTAAATGGGAAAGCATCGAGGCTAACTGCCAAGAAGGCTCCATCGTTCAAGGCCGCATCAAGTCTGTCGTTAAAGGCGGACTCATCGTCTCTGTGGGCGTGGACGCATTCATGCCTTCCTCACAAATCGATATCAATCCTCCGAAGAACCTCGATGTCTTCGTTGGTCAAACTTTCGATTTCAAAATTATCAAGATTAACAAAGAGAAGAAAAATCTCGTTGTCTCCCGTCGCGAGCTCATCGAAGAGCAACGTGGTGAAAGCCGTCGTAAACTTCTTGAAGAAGTTAAGCCTGGCACCATCCGTCGCGGTATCATCAAGAACATCACCGATTACGGTGCGTTCGTGGATCTCGATGGTCTCGATGGTCTCTTACACGTCACCGACATGAGCTGGGGCCGTATTGGTCACCCTAGCGAAGTGGTGAAAGTAGGCGAAGAAGTTACTGTCATGGTAGTTGAAGTGGATCGTGATCGCGAACGCGTATCACTCGGTCTCAAACAAACTCAGCCTAATCCATGGGAAGGTATCGAAAAGCGTTACCCAGTGGGTCAAAAAGTTCATGGTAAAGTCGTTAACCTCGTTCAATACGGTGCCTTCATTGAAATTGAAGGTGGCGTTGAAGGACTCGTTCACGTTTCCGAACTCTCCTGGACCAAGCGCGTACAGAAACCTTCTGACATTCTTAAAGTCGGCCAAGAAGTCGACGCTGTCATCATCAGCGTTAACAAGGAAGAGCAAAAAATCTCCTTGGGCATCCGCCAACTCGAAGAAAATCCATGGGAAAAAGTTCGTCACAACTATCCAGTGGGCGCTCGCGTTCATGGAAAAGTTCGCAACCTCACCAACTACGGTGCGTTCGTGGAACTCGAAGATGGTATCGATGGTATGGTTCACGTCACCGACATGAGCTGGACCCGTCGTATCAACAACCCTGCGGAAGTTATGAAGAAGGGCGACGATGTTGAAGCGATTGTTCTCGATGTAGATATCGACCAACAGCGCATCTCCCTCGGCGTTAAACAAATTCAAACTGATCCTTGGAGCGACATCGACAAGAAGTTCCGTATTGGTGACCTCGTTAAAGGTAAGGTTTCCAAAGTGGCTAACTTCGGTGCCTTCATCGAACTCTCAGAAGAAATTGACGGTCTCGTTCACGTTTCCCAACTCGCCGAACAGCGCGTGGAAAATGTTAAGGACGTCGTCAAAGTCGGCCAAGAAGTCAGCGCACGCGTTATCAAGATTGATAAAGAAGACCGTCGCATCGGTCTCTCTATCAAGGCTGCTAACTACGACGCAGAACGCCTTCAGGCCGAAATCTCCTCCTACGAGCGTATCAAAGGACCTTCCACCGGCGGCGCCCCTGCGGCTCCTTCATCGGGCGGCGGTTCTACGGGTTCCTCTGGCAGCGGAGACTTCAACAGTCTCGGCGACTTGCTCGACAAGGCCGGCA
>JBAXUJ010000028.1:0-11762 GCA_037129735.1 Opitutia bacterium
AGTGAACCGTTGGCACTCAAGTTTTTGGAGCGAATGACGCGCGAAACTAAATTATTAGAATCGATTTTACCTTTAGTCCGCTGGCATGGTCAGCCGTATGAGTTATGGAAAACTAAATCAGGCGACGCCTCGGTCCGTCGCTTAGCCAAAAAAGTGAATCGTATTGATCGATTAATACGCATCGATTCAGCCGATCGTCAGGGTCGTGGTCCCGCTTCTCGCGGTGTACCGTCTCCACAAGGTGCCTGGTTGCTCGAGCGCTCACAGGCACTGCATGTAGAAGCATCGGCTCCCAAAGCAATCTTGATGGGACGTCACTTGATCGCTTTGGGTTACAAGCCTTCAGGTCTGTTTACAAAAATCCTCACTGATGCTAACGAAGCACAAATGGACGGAGTATTTACCGATGAATCTTCCGGGCTGATTTGGTTAAAAGAATATTTATCTAAAAATAATTTATAAATGAGCGCTGAGTCTGAAAAATGGAATAATTTGATCAAGTCGCCCGTCGACTGGGCGATGGTGTTATCGAATATTTTAAAGGACTTTGAATGTGTCACCGGAACCATTCACCGCACTGATGCTCAGACTGGGCTCTTAGTTTTAACCGCCCACCAAGGCATTCCGCCCTTTGTTTTAGATAAAATTCAGATAATTCCATTTGGAAAGGGGATTGCAGGTTGTGCGGCGGAGAGACGTGAAGCTGTGCAACTGTGTAATTTACAAATCGATGCGACGGGTGTGGCTAAACCGGCGGCTAAACAAACTAATGTTCAAGGCGCTTTAGCGATTCCTTTAATCAATGACGAAAATAAAGTCGTGGGTGTTTTGGGAATCGGAAAAATGCAGCCTTATGAGTTTTCAGATGAAGAGATTTCGCGAATTAATCTCGTCGGAAAAATCATCCAAAAAGGATTTTAATTTTTAATGCCTGACCAGTCGGTGAATTTTTTGTCTTTTTAAGATTCTCAGGTGGACCTTCAAAAATAATTTGTCCGCCTTCGCTACCGCCCGTCGGTCCCAGTTCAATTGCCCAATCGGCTGATAAGATGACATCGGATTGGTGTTCGATGACGATGAGTGTGGCACCCGCATCGCGTAGTCGTCCTAAAAGTTTTAGGAGTTTGGCAATGTCATCCCAATGCAGCCCCGTGGTCGGCTCATCGAGTACGTAGAGTCGGCCCGAGTGATCGCGTCGGGATAGTTCAGAGGCCAATTTTAATCGCTGGGCTTCACCGCCCGAGAGGGTGTTGGCAGCTTGACCTAATTTTAAATAGCCCAGGCCCACTTCTTCGAGGGTGCGGAGCTTTTCAGCCAAGCGGGGCTGGGCTTTAAAGACCTCCACGGCTTCTTTAACCGAGAGCTTTAAGGCGTCGGAAATATTTAATCCTTTGAAGCGTACTTCGAGGGTTTCGCGATTGAATCGGCGACCCGCACAACTTGGACATTCCACAAATGTTTCTCCTAGGAATTGCATGTCGAGTGCGACAAAGCCTTCGCCAGTACAAGTTTCACAACGTCCACCGCGAACATTAAAACTAAATCGTCCGGCGTTGTACCCACGTACTTTTGCCAATGGGAGTGATGACCATAACTCGCGCATTAAATCCATAATCCCCGTGAAGGTTGCTGGATTGGATCGTGGGCTGCGTCCGATGGGTTCTTGGTCGACTGCGGTAAAGGCATTTATTTTTTCGAGTCCTTCAATGCCACCGTGAACTCCTGGAATTAATTTCGCGCCATTAATTTTCCGAGCGGCGACCGCAGATAAAATATCGATAGCGAGAGTACTTTTACCTGAACCCGATACGCCACACACCGCAGTAATATTTCCAATCGGGAATTTAACTGTCAGATTTTTTAAATTATTTTCTTTAGCATTTTTGACCGTGATGAATTCCTGACCAATCGCTTTGCGTTTAATAATACTTTCTAAGCTGGCTCTCCCTGACAGATAGGCCCCGGTTCGAGAAGTAGCATGTTTTTTACACTGATCGGGTGTGCCCTCAAAGACGACTTTACCCCCGTCAATCCCTGCTCCAGGCCCCATTTCTACGAGGTGATCTGCGGCTAGCATCATATCGCGGTCATGTTCCACGACGACCAAGGTATTTTCGAGGTCACGCAATCCGTGGAGTGATTTAATCAGGCGACTGTGATCCGATGGATGAAGTCCGATACTTGGCTCATCGAGTACATAGGTAACACCTACAAGCCCGAGTCCGAGTTGGGTGGCGAGTCGAACACGTTGACCTTCGCCACCGGAGAGAGAATTAATTTCTCGATTAAGCGTGAGGTAAGTTAGGCCTGCATCATTTAAAAAGGTAAGCCTTTGTTCGAGTCCACGTCGGGCTTCTTCGAGACTCTTAACCGAGTCTAACTCGGAAAGTTTTTGCGTGAAGCCTAAAGCTTCAGGAATGGTGAGCGCTAAAAAATCTGCGATATTTTTCCCCGCGAGTTTAAGTGAAAGAGCGGCAGGGTTGAGACGTTGTCCGTGACAGGTTGTGCAGGTCGACCCCGATTGGAACTGTAAGAGCCTTTGACGAAGGGATTCGCCTGTGGTCGTGCGAAATGCTTCGGCTAATTCTGCAAACATCCCTTCCCATTTCGACTCAACCAGTTTGCGACCTTTTTTTGGTGGGAGTAGAAAAATTCTTTGAGGGTCTCCGTGTAATAATATCTTTTTTATTTCAGGAGAAAGTTCCGCCCACGGTTTTTTGAGGTCGAACGGTAATTGCTCAGCCAGTGCTCGCGTAATCGTATTACGACGAATCAAGGTTTTACGCGTCGCACATTTCCAAGGCTTTACGGCACCGTCATCGATGGAAAGTTTTTCATTCGGAATCGACAGGGCTTCTTGAAATTTAAGCTGTCGACCCAATCCGCCACAATCAGGACAGGCACCCGAGGGATGATTGTGAGAAAGGGCTCGAGGCTCTAGCGGTTCGTAAACCTCTCCGCATTTCTCACAGGATAAGTTAAGTGAAACTGGATATTCCTTCCAAGTTTGGTCGCTGGATTCAGCTAAAACCACGGCTCTTTGTCGACCCTCGCGAAAGGCCAGTTCAAGTGAATCGGCGAGGCGACTGCGTTGATCAGTACCAGTGACCAGACGATCCACCACGACTTCGAGTGTTAAATTTTCGCGACCTTTAAGAATACCTTCAGCTTCTTCCGTGGTGACAATTTGTTTATTGATTCGAACGCGAGTGAAGCCACGACGACTGAGATCGGCGCAATTTTCAAGCAGTACGGATGGGCGATCGTGATTAACCGGTGCGACGATGATGACTTTAGTGCCGGCGGGAATTTTTTCTAAACTACGGAGTGTATCATCGAGTGAACGCTGTTTGATGGCGGCACCATCTTTTAAACAGAAACGTTGACCGCCTAAAATCCAAAGAGGGCGGGCGTGGTCAGCGATTTCGGTGAGGGTCGCGATGGTGGAACGCGGATTGGTGTTACCCTGAGTGCGCTGGGCGATGGCGATGACAGGGGAGAGGCCTTTGATGAAATCGATGTCGGGTCGATTGACAGATTCAAGTAGGCCGCGTGCTTTGGCCGAAAGGGATTCCAAGTATTGTCGCGAGCCTTCGGCGTGTAAGGTATCAAAAGCCAGCGATGACTTGCCCGATCCACTCACGCCCGTAATCACCGTCAACTGATGTCGCGGAATGATGAGTTCGACGTTTTTGAGGTTATGGGTGCGGGCGCCCTTGATGTGGATGGGTGAACTCAAAGTCTTATTTATTTAGCTTTTTAAGGAAAAACCGCAAATCAGCCAGAAAGTATTTAATGGCTTAGGCTGGTCGTTAATAACTTTTATTTAAATCACTTTCTCTCCCCCTTGTAAACGTTCATGGTGAAGTTCATGCCATGGCTACTTTTAATCTGTCTGATTTGGATACATCCGGCTCTTCATGCGGATAGTTCCGAACCACGCCTATTATTTTTAGGAGATGATAATACTTATAATGGTGGGTGGGTGGTAGAAGTGGAGTCAGCTATACGTGCGCAAAAAGGGTATGCCCGCGTGAGTATTGTGAATATGGCACTCCCGAGTGAAACGGTTTCGGGACTCTCCGAGCCAGGTCATGCAGGCGGTAGTTTTTTACGACCGAATTTAAAGAATAGGTTAGGGCGCGTTCTGAGTCAGTATAAGCCCACGCTGGTGATTGCGCAGTACGGAATGAATGACGGCATTTATTTACCTTTGGATGAAAAACGATTCAAAGCTTTCCAAGAGGGCATGATAAATCTGAGGGACGATTGTATTAAGTCTGGAGCAAAAATTATTTTACTAACTCCCACATTGTTCGCTCCCGATAAATTGCCTGAAGTGAAAGAGTACGAGAAAGTTTTGCAGACGTACTCTGCATGGATGGTTGCCCAACGTAAAGCGGGCTGGCAAGTGGTTGATGTGCATTCACGTTTAATGTTGGAATATAATAACGCAAAACGTGCGGATCCTAAATTTATTTATGCCAACGATGGAGTGCACCCGACAGAAAAAGGGCACAGTCTGATTGCGCGTGCTGTTTGGGATGGATTGGCGGCCAACTTGAGATGGGTCAAAGATACACCCTTAGTTTCTGATACGACCAAAAATAGACCTCTTTACAAAAGTATGGTGGTGCTTCGAAATGCGTGGCTATCGGAAACTGGGTGCAATCAACCTCAGGTAAACCCTGGTTTGCCCCTAGATACTGCCGAATTGCGCTCCTCAGATTACTTAAAGGAGTATTTTAAGGGTCTTTAGTGTTTAAAATTAACCCCAAGTGGTACATGGTCGTCACCAGTTCGTAACACTGTAATGGTATAGTTTAGGCCTTCTATGAAACACTCATTACTGTCTCTATCCCTCCTCGTTTTCACAGGATCTGTGCTCTCTGCTCAAGATGCCGCCAAACCCAAGACTATGGTTGATGCTGCACTTCCCGATTATGCAGTTAGCTCCGGTGTTTCTGGTAATTTAAATTCTGTTGGATCCGACACCCTGAACAATTTGATGACTTTCTGGGCTGAAGGTTTCAAAGCAAAATATCCTAACGTAAATATTCAAATCGAAGGTAAAGGTTCATCCACCGCTCCAACCGCTTTAACTTCGGGTGCTGCTCAACTCGGACCTATGAGTCGCGAGATGAAGTCCAGCGAAGTGGCTTCTTTCGCAGGTAAGTTCGGCTACAAACCTTCTAAGATTGCCGTAGCAATCGACGCTCTCGCTGTTTTCGTTCATAAAGATAATTCACTCACTGGTCTCAGCCTCGCACAAGTTGACGCCATCTTCTCATCCACTCGTAAGCGTGGTGCGCAAGCTGCTGACACTTGGGGTGCCTTAGGCGCTAAGGGCGATCTCGCTGGAAAAACCGTTTCGATTTTTGGTCGTAACTCCGCTTCCGGTACTTACGGTTTCTTCAAAGAAAAAGTTTTACAAAACGGTGACTACAAAGGTTCTGTTAAGGAACAAGCTGGTTCATCAGCGGTAGTTCAAGGCGTTGCTTCAGACATCAGTGCTGTAGGCTACTCCGGTATCGGTTACAAAACTTCAGGCGTTAAAGCTTTAGCTTTAACCATCAAAGACGGCGGATCTTTCGTTGAGCCTTCTTACGAAAACTGCCTCAACGGTACCTATCCATTAGCTCGTTACCTTTACGTCTACGTTAACAAAGCTC
Organism: Opitutia bacterium; assembly: GCA_037129735.1. Classification (GTDB taxonomy): domain Bacteria; phylum Verrucomicrobiota; class Verrucomicrobiia; order Opitutales; family UBA953; genus UBA953. Next base: position 5,673 of record JBAXUJ010000028.1, read on the forward strand.
CGAACAAAGACATGGACAAGCTCACCAGCGAATTCATCACCTTCGTGCTTTCGAAACAAGGCCAAGAAATCACTGTCAAAGACGGCTACTACCCACTTCCTGCTGACGTGGCTAACGATAGCCGCTTAGCCTTGAAGTTCTACAGCGCTGAGTAATTTGGTCTCGATCCGTCCCATTGCCACCACGCCGTTTGGCCGGTTAATAAAGTGCAATGGGTACGGACTCGGGTCCTCCGGCTTTTGGATTGGCGGATTTTTCTGCCATGTTTAATTTAACTTCAGTCTACAGTTTCGCATAAATTACATGGAGGAAAATCAATCTAAGTCTACCGAACAACCACCTGAATCTCGATTCCAGGTGAGTCGGTCGACTCTGTTGGTTGATCTATGGATGGGCCGTATTATTCGACTCGGCGGAATCAGTGTTGTGATTGCCGTGTTCGGAATGCTGATTTTTTTAGTTTCACAAATTTTCCCGTTATTTTCGAAAGCTAAAGTTGAACCGCTGACACCAGTAAATTTCACCGAAGCAAGTAGTGTTGCTTGGGGTGAAGATGAATACGGCGAATTACCCTTTAGTTGCGATGCCAAGGGAAATATTTCGTTCCGCAAGGCTGCTGATGGTTTACTCGTTAAAACTTGGGCACCTGATTTCAAAGCAATGCCGTCAACCACCGATGGTCAAACGGCGCCTGCCACTTTAATTCCGGTTACCGCCGTTAAAACATATTCGCGCGATGGTTTAGTTTTACTCGGATTAGCAGATGGAAGTGTCAGAGAATTAAAAATTAGCTACAAAATTACCTTCGCTAAAAACGGAAGTCGTGAACTTGAGCCCAGTGTTGATTTACAATATGCAGGTAAACTCAGTGAACTCAGTGGACCCGTTTTAGAAGCTTGGAGTGTAAAAGGCACCGAGGGTAGGTTATATCTCAGTCGCCAACAAAAGGACGGACACGATGTCATTACTGGTCGCCGTTTAATTGAACGCAAAGGTTTGGGCGGAAAAGCCAAGGTTACGGCTAGCGAGCCTTTTCCTATCGCCGCTGATGTCACCGATCTCGAACGGGTCTTAGTCCCTTCCACAGCCGATTCAATCTTGGTGATTCGTAAAACAGGTGAAGTGAGAGTTTATCAGAATAACGAAAATACTTTTTCACTTTTACAGTCATTCAAACCTTTTGGTGATGCTAAAAATCCTCAAATCGCAGCTGCGGGTTTTATTTTCGGAAATGTTTCAGTCGTATTCCAAGGAAATCAAAATGAAGAAGTCGTTTGGTCTCTCTATCCGCAAAAACAAGCAGACGGACAAATGCTTCGTCGCTGGGGTAAGATTCACGATTGCGAAACTCTCGCTGGAGTAGGGCAGGGTGTTTTTCCCGCTGCCGGAAACAAATGTTATCTCTCCGTCGCAGGTGGTCGTATGCAAATTCGCAACATGACCAACGGCTCGATTCGTTGGGAAGAATCAGCGCCGTCAACACCGATTCAACAGGTCGTTTTCTCCAGAAATTATAATCGACTCTCCATTCTCTGTCAGGACGGAAAAGTTTATCGCTGGGCAATCACGGATCACCACCCCGAAGCTTCTTGGAATACCTTCTTCGGAAAAATTTGGTACGAAGGAGCGGAAGGCCCCGCTTACACTTGGCAGTCCAGTTCAGGCTCGGATGAATTCGAAGCAAAATATTCTTTGGTTCCTTTAATTTATGGAACAGTCAAAGGCACTTTCTACGCACTATTATTTGCGATACCGATTGCTCTCTTAGCTGCGATCTACGTTTCACATTTTTTAAGACCCGAGTGGAAGAACGTCATTAAACCTCTGATGGAGATTATGGCATCGTTGCCTTCCGTTGTGTTGGGCTTCCTCGCTGGCCTCTGGCTCGCTCCGCTCGTCGACACTCATTTAATTCCCATCTTGTGTGTGATTGTAGTTCTCGCTCCAAGCGCACTTTTTGCCGGTTATATTTGGTCGAAGTTGCCTCAGCCTGTTCGTCGTCGCGTAGGTCCTGGTTGGGAATTTGCCTACCTTTTCCCGTTCATCGTGCTTTGTATGTATGGTGCATGGCAACTAGGCCCCACGATTGAATCAAGTTTCTTTACGGTAAAAGATTTGGCATCAGGTCAGAATATTTCTGATTTCCGCGAATGGTGGCGCCAAAGCACCGGACTAAATTACGATGCACGCAATTCGCTCGTAGTAGGCTTTGTGATGGGCTTCGCAGTTATTCCTATCGTGTTCACCATCGCTGAAGACGCTTTGTCCAATGTGCCTAACTCTTTAATCTCAGGTTCGCTCGCCTTGGGTGCGAGTCGCTGGCAAACCGTTTGGACCGTCGTTGTGCCCACGGCAGTTTCGGGAATTCTTTCTGCAATCATGATTGGATTCGGTCGTGCGGTTGGCGAAACGATGATCGTCGTGATGGCTACCGGAAACACCGCCGTCATGGAGGCTAATCCGTTCAACGGTATGCGTACGCTATCGGCGAATATCGCAGTCGAACTTCCTGAAGCTGCAGCCGGCGAAACTCACTTCCGTGCGCTCTTCTTGGGTGCATGCTGCTTGTTCGCTCTCACCTTCATCGTTAATACTTTTGCCGAAACCCTTCGTCAGCGCCTCAGGGAGCGCTATAAAATCAACTAAATATGGCCTCTTCATCCTCCGATAATTCTACGCCTAAAGGAGAGCCTTGGGTTTGGTTTACTAGCCTTGGATTGATCATCGGACTATCCATGGTCGCTGGTTTACTGGGACTCGTTTTAATTAACGGATTCTCCGTCTTCTGGGCTCCACAAGTTCCGACTGTAAAACTTAAAGACGGTACTGAAATCGTTGGCCAGTTCGTGCAACGTCGCGTACGTTCTAATTCACCTGCATCGGACCCACGCTACGAGCGCCAGTATCAAATCGGACTCCGTGAATTAAACAACACCTCCTATGTCTGGGTCGATGAGCTTAATATCACTGACGAAAAATTCACTTTGGAAACATTAGGTTTAGAACGCATGGAAAATGGTCCTGCGTTTATTACCCCAAAACTTATTGTTGATTCTAGCGGAAAGCAACACCTGGCCGACGCCACCACTTTTGCCATTATTCGCACTGAAGTAGATCAAGCGACTGACATCCGTGAGCGCGTTTTAGATATTAACCAAAATAAAATCGGTGTCGTGAACTCCGAAATGGAAGCGACACGTATTGCTTTACGTCGCGCTGAGGACCGCCAAGAGCCTACGGTCGAGCTGACTGATAAGATCAAAAGTTTAGATCTAAAATTCGCCGAACTTAAGAAACAAGCCGAAGAAATTTCCAAGCCGACTGCTCAAGCCCATCTCGAAGGTGTTGATGCCAAAGGCCGCTCAGTCACGATTCCTTTCGCTCAAATTGTTAGAGCTTGGGAACCCAACCGCATGACGACAATGGATCGCTTCGGTTTATTATTCAGTCGAATCGGCGAATTTTTATTCGATGCACCACGCGAAGCGAATACCGAAGGTGGTTTAATGCCCGCTATTTTTGGTACTTTAGTAATGACCGTGTTTATGAGTTTACTCGTGACCCCTGTGGGTGTGATTGCGGCGATTTATCTTAAAGAATATGCAAAGGATGGGGCTGTTCTTCGCGTGGTACGAATTTGCGTTAACAATTTAGCGGGTGTTCCTTCTATTGTCTTCGGCGTTTTTGGATTAGGCTTTTTCGTTTATGTTCTCGGTGGTACCATCGACCACTTATTTTTCTCGGATCAGTTGAAATATAATAACAACACTCCCGTCTTTGGTACGGGTGGTTTATTGTGGTGCTCATTGACGCTCGCTTTGATGACCTTGCCCGTGGTCATTGTGGCTACTGAAGAAGCTTTATCTGCGGTACCACGTGGTATGCGTGAGGCTTCACTCGCTGCGGGTGCTTCCAAGTGGCAAACCATCCGTGACATTTTATTACCTGCTTCGGCTCCGGGTATTTTAACCGGTGTGATTTTAGCGATGGCTCGTGGGGCAGGGGAGGTCGCTCCACTCATGATTGTTGGCGTAGTGAAACTGGCGCCCACATTGCCGATTGATGGCTTAGCTCCATTCTTACACCTCGATCGTAAGTTCATGCACCTCGGTTTCCATATTTACGACTTAGGTTTCCAGTCGCCTGATTCCGATGCTGCACGCCCGATGGTTTTCGCGACAACCCTTCTCCTGATCATCTTAGTCGTTTGCTTAAACCTGGGTGCTATCACCATTCGCAATCGTCTCCGCGCCCGCTTTAAGGGTGCTGCTTTCTAATTTTAAAACGCCATGAGTAACGCTCGCATTCAACCTCGCCCAGCCGCCGATACAACCGGCCGGCCTGACTTTATCAGTATCAAGAACTTTGGTTTTTGGTACGGAGAGAAGAAGGCCCTCAAGTCCATGACACTCGACATTCCCGAGCGCCAAGTGGTTGCTTTCATTGGTCCATCGGGCTGCGGTAAATCCACGCTCTTACGTAATCTTAATCGGATGAATGATCTGGTGGACGGTATTCGTCACGAAGGAGATATCGCGATTAAAGGACAGTCTATCTACGATCCAGGCTTAGAGGTTATTTCTCTGCGTCGCCGCGTCGGCATGGTTTTCCAAAAATCTAATCCCTTCCCAAAGTCTATTTACGAAAACGTTATTTTTGCACTTCGTGTGATGGGCGTAAATAACCGTGCGACCCTTGATGAAGCCTGTGAAACTTCCCTGCGTAAAGCAGCTCTCTGGGACGAGGTTAAAGACCGTTTAAACGATAACGCTCTCGGACTTTCCGGAGGTCAGATGCAACGTCTCTGCATCGCCCGTGCGATTGCTAATCGCCCTGAAATCCTGCTCATGGATGAGCCTTGTTCAGCGCTCGACCCGATTGCTACTGGTAAAATTGAGGAGCTGATTCACGAACTGAAAACACAATTCACGATCGTGATTGTGACCCACTCGATGCAACAGGCCGCTCGCGTGTCGGATCGTACCGCTTTCTTCTACTTAGGTGAACTGATTGAGTACGATACGACGGAGAAGATTTTTATGAACCCCAGCCAGGCTCAAACCGAAGCTTACATTTCTGGTCGTTTTGGTTGAGTTCTAATTATTTTTATAACAAACTATACCCATGCAACGATTCTTCCACGACGAACTCCGCCAACTTCAGGATAATTTAGTCCTGATGGGTGAGCGTTCGATTGATATGACTCGCCTCGTCATGCAAGCTTTGGAAACAGGCGACGATAAGTTGGCACTCCAAGTTCGCGGGATGGATGATGCAGTGGATGATTTAGAAAAACAGGTGGATCGCGAAATCATGCGCTACCTTACGCTTTTTGGTCCGATGGGTAGCGACGTGCGTTTATTGTTAGCTGCTCGCGATATCGCTCACGACTTAGAACGCATTGCGGACGAAGCCTCCGTTATTGCTAAACGTATCTTAGTGATTTCACAACGCGGTCCGCTTAAAGATTTATTGCACGTACCTGAAGAAGGTCGCATCGCCGTTGAAGTTCTTCGTCTGGCTCTAGACGGTTTTGTGGAAGGTGATCTCGCCAAGGCGAAACTCGTGATTACACGTGACGCAGAAATCGATCTCCTTAATCGTAAAAACTACGAAGCCTTATTTGGTCGTTCAGGCGATACAGCAAAGGTTTCGGCTTCAAACGTTGAACTAATCTTCATTTCTAAAGCCTTAGAGCGTATTGGTGATCATAGTAAAAATATCTCCGAGCAGGTCATTTTTATTCTGTCGGGTGAAGATATTCGTCACGCCCGCTAAGACTATTTTTTCTCACTCGACCCCATCGATTGTTTTTGCTAGTTTTTTGCTATGCAAGTCTTTCGTCGTCTTGGTGTTTTAATTCTCGAGTGGTTCTCCTTAGCCCTCGGCGTATTTGTCGCCGGCCATTTTGGTTTTCTGAAATATACAGATTGGTCCACTCTCGTAGTTGTTGCGATGGTGCTCGGAATTTTTAATTCGTTCCTTCGCCCATTTTTGTTAGCCATTTTTCTAATCGTATCGATTCCGATTTTAATCGTGACGCTTGGACTCGGCGCTTACCTAGTTTTATTCTTCACCAATGGAGCTATT
>JBAXUJ010000029.1:0-11747 GCA_037129735.1 Opitutia bacterium
TTCTCGAGGGTGTCGCTTAAAGTGGTGGGCCCGTAGGGATTCGAACCCCAAACGTCTGATCCGTAGTCAGAAATGATATCCATTTCACCACGAGCCCAGTGAAGGGTTAAAAGAACTGACTACAGGGTCTAAGGCAAGGAATTTTTAAAAAATCACTTTTTTGCCCTATGAAGTGCAACCGTACCGCATAAAAACAGTTCATAAGTCACTTCAGTGAAACCCGCCTTTTTAAGTTCTACGCTTAAGCCGTCGGCATTAGGAAAATCAGCAATGCTAGATCCAAGGTAGCGATAGGCGCCAAAATCACCCGTCAGAATACCTGCTAAAATCGGTGAAATGATTCTTACGTGGATAAAATGAAACGGCCAAAAGAGTTTAGAGGGCTGCGAAAATTCTAAAATAAAAACCGATCCGCTTTTTTGAGTAATACGCGCAAGTTCTTGTAATCCTTTTTCACGATGCTCGAAATTTCGAACCCCGTAAGCAATCGTCACGACTTCACAGCTCGCATCAGCAATGGGTAACTTCATGCAATCACCGGTTAGAAATTCTACGGATTTTTTTTCATGGGCCGCGCGATCACGGGCAATATCGAGCATCGGCTCACAAAAATCATATCCGGTAATCTTAGTTGTAGAAGGCAGAGATTCACTCATGGCGATGGCTACGTCGCCACTGCCCGTTGCAAGGTCGACGACTTCTTTGGGATTTAGCTTGGCTACGCTAGCGATGAGTCGATTGCGCCAAAGCACACAGAGTCCAAAACTTAAGACTCGATTGGCTAAGTCATACCGTGAGGCAATGCCTGAAAACATTTGATTAACTACATTACCTTGAGCCATGCCTAACGCTTCAACGAATGGGGCGGAAGGTCAAGTCATCCACTCACTTAGCTAAAAATTCCACCGCCTAATAAAACATGGTCGCGGTAAATCGCTACCATCTGTCCAGGGGCTAATCCTCTTTGGATATCTTTGAATTTGAGTGTCACGCTGCCATCCGTTTCGGGTATGTATTTAGCCCATGTGGAAGCATCGCGATAACGCACGCGAACTTCGATATCTTGCGCTGTGGTGACGGGCTGATTAATCCAGCTGAAGTTATGAGCCTTGGCTTCGTTGGTATATAAATCAGGCGTACCTGGTTTATCAAAGGCCACATACAGCGTATTCGTATTAAAATCTTTTTTCGTAACGACGAAATATTCGTTATCGGTATTCGAGGGTAATCCGATTCCTTTGCGCTGACCGATGGTGTAACGATGTAGGCCTCGATGTTGTCCGATGGTTTTGCCGTCAGCCCTAACGATTGGGCCTGGTTGATCGGGTATGTGTTTCTCGAGAAAATCCTGAACGGGCACCTGTCCTAAGAAACAAATACCTTGGCTATCTTTGCGGGTAGCGTTGGGCAGTTTAGCTTCCTCGGCTAATTTCCGAATTTCGGATTTTGTAAAATCTCCGATTGGGAAGAGTACTTGAGCGATTTGGCTTTGTCGAAGTAACGCTAGGAAATAGGACTGGTCCTTTTGTGGGTCGATGCCTTCCAATAAATCAAACGTGCCATCCGCATTGACGCGTCGACGCACATAATGTCCGGTCGCAATGGCATCATAGCCCTCTTGCAAGGCGCGTTGGAGAAAGACTCCAAATTTCATTTCGCGGTTACAGATGATATCAGGATTGGGTGTGAGCCCGCGACGGTATCCATCGACTAAGTATTCAACCACCTTCTCACGATAATCTTTAACGAGGTCGATAATCTTGAAGGGGATCTTAAGATGTTCGGCCACCGCTTGGGCGTTACGGACATCGTCCTCCCAGGGACATTCACCAGGGAAGGGCAGGCCTTCTTCATTCATCCACGTTCTGAAATAGGCACCATGCACCTCATGGCCTTGCTGTTTGAGGAGCAAGGCTGCGACGGCGCTGTCAACGCCACCGGAAAGGGCTACAAGGATTTTGGCCATCTTTTCATAAGTTAGATAAATTCCACCCCGAGGGGCGAGAAAGGAAACCTAGTCATAGGCCCTAACCACCTGTTAAGTCCCTTGCCAGAGGTACTAAGATTGATTTTACTACGTCCATGCGTCTCGGACTAGCCTTCCTTCTGATGAGTCTCACCCCCCTTTGGGCCCAATCCAACCTAGCAGCGGGTATGCAACAGGATATTGCGGACTTAAAAACTGAAGTCGAAAAACTTAAATTAGAAAATCAGGACCTACGTGAATCGATCTCGCGCCAACGCGCTTCGGCCGCTCCTGCGAGTTCACCCAGCGAAGCGAATGCCAAACAGCGCAAAGAAGTTTTAGACGAAGTGGATCGTCGTTTGAAAAGTCAAACGAAGGAAGTGAATGCAGCTTTGGCCGAACTCACGCGCCAAGTGAATGCGACTTTAGCAAAAAATAATTCAGCTCCAACCAAGACTAAATCGCCGGCTCCCGCAACGACTGCGGAAACTCCTGCCGCTGTCGAAGAACCTGCTACGGTTGAAATGCCACAAACAGGTGTGACTTATAAAGTGGTGCGTGGTGATTCTGTCACGCGTATCGCAAAGAAATTTAATTCAAAAACGGAATGGATTTTACAGGCGAATAAATTGCCTAACGCCGCTGCACTCAAAGCTGACGTCGAAATTTTCGTTCCCCAAGCGGAAACTCCTGCACAATAATTTTACATGGCAACTCCCCCAAAAAAATCTCTCGGTCGCGGACTTGGTTCCCTCATCGGTGCTGGTATCAATAAGCCTAACCCGGAAGCCGCCCCCGTCGCCGCTCCTACTCCTGCACCTTCGGCACCTGGACTCACTTTATCCGAAATCCTACTGACTCAAATTGTTCCTAACCCCCGTCAGCCTCGTCGTGAATTCGATGAAGCCAGCGTAAAGGAATTGGCTGAATCTATTAGGTCCGAAGGCCTTTTACAGCCAGTCGTAGTCCGTAAAACTAAAGACGGCTTTGAATTGATTGCTGGTGAGCGTCGCTTCCGTGCCTTCAAGTTATTAGGTCAAAAAACGATTACCGCCCGACTCCTCGAAGCGAGTGATGCGTCAAGTGCAGTTCTCGCTTTAGTCGAAAATTTACAACGCTCCGATTTAAATCCGATTGATGAAGCTCTGGGTATTGCCTCCTTGATGCGCGATTTCTCTCTGACGCAGGAGTCGGTAGCGGATCGCCTTGGAAAACCTCGTGCGACTGTAGCAAACTCAGTACGCTTGCTTTCACTGGATCGTGAAATCCAAGGTTACTTATCGAAAGGGCAAATCTCAGCGGGTCATGCCAAGGTTTTACTCGCAATTGAAAATCTTGCCCATCGCATCCAAGCCACACGTAAAGTAGTTGAAGACGGTTTATCCGTACGCGCTACAGAATCGCTCGTTAAAACTTTTGTTACTGATAAAAAGAAAGTTCATCGCGACAAAGAAAAAACCGTCGTGGAAGACGTTCAAAAGAAAATCGCTTCCCATTTATCCGCTAAAGTACAAGTCACTCGTAAAGGTAAAAAAGGAACTATCATTATTAGTTATGAAGGTGATGATGACTTGGCGCGCTTGCTCGAAAAATTTGGTATTCGACTCTAAAGTTTGAACTAACAAAAAAGCCCGTGAAAACGGGCTTTTTGTTTGATTAGGTTTATCTGAATTATCCGCGCCAGACGCGTAATAAGGCATCAGCCATGTCCGACGGAGTTGCCGCAACCGAGATACCACATTCTTGGAATATCTTAATTTTTGCTTCCGCGGTGTCTTCAGCTCCACCAATCACCGCACCGGCGTGACCCATGCGTCGACCCGCAGGAGCAGTGGCACCCGCGATAAATCCAGCAACAGGCTTCTTGCAGTTCGCTTTAATCCAGCGAGCGGCTTCGACTTCGGCACTGCCACCGATTTCACCGATCATGATAATCGCTTCGGTTTCAGGATCTTCGTTAAAGAGTTTAATCACATCGAGGTGTGAGGTGCCATTGACGGGATCGCCACCAATACCGACGCAGGTGGATTGTCCGTGTCCCTTACAAGTCAGTTGCCAAACAGCTTCGTAGGTGAGGGTGCCTGAGCGGGAAACGACGCCGACTTTTCCGCGTTTGTGAATGTAGCCTGGGGCGATGCCGATGCGGCAGCCACCGTGGGATTTATCACCACGGCCTGGAGTTACTACGCCTGGGCAGTTCGGTCCGATTAAGCGTGTGCGACGGCCCTGCATGGCGCGTTTAGCACGAACCATGTCACGTACGGGAATGCCTTCGGTGATGGCGACAGCGAGGTCGAGATCCGCATCAAAGCACTCAAGGATAGCGTCAGCGGCAAAGGGTGGAGGTACGAAAATGGCTGAAACGGTTGCGCCTGTTTGTTTGGCGGCATCAGCAACTGTATTAAAAATAGGAACCTTCACGCCGTTGTGTTCGAAGACCTGTCCGCCTTTACCTGGGGTGACGCCAGCGACGATTTGCGAACCGTAGTCGATGGAAAGTCTTGCATGACGACCACCGAAATCTCCGGTGATGCCTTGAACTAAGACGCGTGTTTTTTCGTGAACGAGAATAGACATTTTAAAGAGTAATTATTTTTGGTTAACGAGTTTCACGATTTTTTGGGCGGCGTCGGCCATCGTATCACCTGATACAATGGTCAGTCCGCTATTCGCGAGGGTGGCTTTGCCGGCTTCGACGTTGTTGCCTTCGAGGCGAACCACCAGAGGGAGTTTGAGTCCGGTTTCTTTCACGGCTTCAACAATTCCCGTGGCGATGACGTTACAGTCCATAATACCACCGAAAATATTAACCATGATGCCCTTAACGTTGGCATCACCTAAGATGATTTTAAATGCAGCAGTCACTTGTTCTTTGCTCGCACCGCCACCGACATCGAGGAAGTTAGCGGGGCTGCCACCGAAGTGTTGAATGATGTCCATGGTGGACATCGCTAAGCCAGCGCCGTTGACTAAGCAGGCGATATTTCCATCCAGAGCGATGTAAGATAGGCCGAATTTAGAAGCTTCGATTTCTTTAGGATCTTCTTCGTTTAAATCGCGCAATGCGACCACGTCGGGATGTCTAAAGAGTGCGTTATCATCAAACGAAACCTTTGCATCGAGTGCTAAGAGTTTTCCTTCTTGGGTAACCAGGAGGGGATTCACTTCGACCATTGCACAATCTTTATCCCAGTAGAATTGATAAAGTTTAGTAACTAATCCCACGCACTGTTTGAATAGTTCGCCGCTGAAACCGAGAGCGAAAGCGATTTGGCGGGCCTGATAGGCTTGAATGCCGACGGCGGGATCAATTTGAACCTTAAAAATTTTCTCAGGCGTATGATGGGCGACGTGTTCGATTTCCATTCCGCCTTCAGTGGAGGCAACGATGACCGGACGAGACGTCGCGCGATCGAGAAGAATGGCTAAATAATATTCATCATCACGTCCATCTGGACGTTTGCCGAGGTTAGCCGCTTCAGTGAAATAGAGGGTTTGTACTTTGCGACCTTCAGGACCCGTTTGTGCGGTGACTAAAGTATTACCAAGCATCGCTTTGGCATTCTCGATGGCTTTCTCTTTGGTCGGGGAGAATTTTACGCCGCCCTTGAATCCATTAGTGAAAGTACCTTTACCGCGACCACCGGCGTGGATTTGCGATTTAACCATGATACCGGCAGTGGTATTGATTTTGCTGAGTGCTGCTTCGAAATCTTGAGCGGAGCTGACGGCTACACCTTTGGGAGTAGCGACGCCGAACTTCTCAAAAAGTTCCTTAGCTTGGTATTCGTGAATATTCATAAATTAAAAGCTGATTACACTTTGTTAGTGAATCGAGTAAGTCGATGTCTCCTGGATTAATTTCCAGTGAGTTCGGATTCTTTAGTTTTCAGAGCCTTGTCGATTTCTTTGGACCAAGTATCGGTCAGGGTCTGAATTTCTTTCTCGATGCGCTTCAAATCATCGTCCGTGACGACTTTATCTTTATTTCCTTTTTTAGCGATTTCGAGAGCATCGCGTCGAGCATTACGAACGCGCACTTTGCCTTCTTCCGCCATACGGTGAGAGACTTTCACCATTTCTTGGCGACGTTCACCCGAAAGTTCAGGGACGGGACATCTTAAAAAGTTACCTTGAGGGACGGGGTTGATGCCAATGTTGGCGGACTGAATCGCTTTACGGATATCGTCCATCACCGCTTTATCAAAGGGCTGAACAACGATGGAGCGGGCATCGGGGGTGGTGATGGCTGCCATGTCCTTAAGACGCTGGGTCATGCCATAAGATTCGATGTGAACCTGGATGTTTTCGACCATCTGGGGTGAAGCTTTACCGGTGTGTAATGAATTGAATTCATTCACTGTCCACTCGACTGCTTTTTTCATTCCGAGTGTACCGTCATTAATAATTTTTTTAATATCCATAAATTTATCCTACGAATGTTCCAACCGCTTCGCCCATGATTACTTTTTTAACGGCGCCACGATCCGACATGGAAAAGACGATGATAGGAAGTTTGTTGGCTTCACAGAGCGAGAACGCTTCGGCATCCATCACGCCTAAGCGTTGGGTGAGTGCGTCTTGGTAGGTGATGTGAGTAAAACGTTTTGCGTCTTTATGTTTGTGCGGATCCTTGTCGTAAATGCCATCGACTTTGGTGGCTTTAAGAATCGCATCAGCACCGATTTCATTGGCTCGAAGTGCGGCTGCGTAATCGGTCGTGCAATAAGGATTTCCGGTGCCGGCGACGAAAATTAAAATGCGACCCTGTTCGAGGTGGCGAGTAGCGCGACGTTGAATAAAAGGTTCAGCGATACGGTCCATGGGAATCGCAGTCATCACGCGAACATCGAGTCCGGATTTTTCTAAACGATCCATGAGTGCGAGACCATTGATGACGGTGGAAAGCATGCCCATGTTATCTCCTGTGGTGCGATCGGTTCCATTGGAGCGTGCACCGGCGAGACCTCTAAAAATATTTCCGCCACCCACCACCACGGCGACTTGGGTGCCAATTTCTTTCAAAGATTTTAATTCGTCGGCTAAACGGTCGAGGACGTCGCTGTCGATAGTCTGTCCGGTTTGGTCGTTACGAAGGGCCTCCCCGCTAATCTTGAGGACTACTCGGCGATACTTCGGCTGGTTTGGGGAAGTTGCGGGCATATAGGGGAGATGTACGAGAGAGCCGTTCTCGTCAATCTCGCCTTGTCACGCTTGACTTTCTACCCCCAAAAGCACTTTAGTGCGGGTCTGCAGTCCGATGGTGTAACGGTAGCACAGGAAATTTTGGTTTTCCTTGTCCAGGTTCGAATCCTGGTCGGACTACAGATAATTTAAGACCCCGACACTGGGTGACATGGCTATAAACGAAAGAACCCCGATCTCCGGGGCTCTTTTGTTTAAGTTGGCAAGACTAGGTCTTACGCGCGACCGAGGTACTCTTTGTTCTCGGTGCTGACCTTGATCATCTCGCCTTCTTTGATGAAGAGGGGAACGTTCACGTTGAGTCCGTTTTCACAGACGACGGTTTTTTGGACGTTACCAGCGGTATCACCTTTAACCGCGGGAGGAGCTTCAAGGACTTTAACGGTTACGGAAGGAGGAAGGTCGACGGTTACAGGACGGTCTTCAACGAAGAGCACCATGTAGGAAGTTCCAGGGATAAGGAATTCCTTTGAGTCTTCGAGTGAGGATTCAGAAATGTAGAATTCTTCGAACGTGTTAGGATCTGAGAAAACGTAGTTGCCGTCGGCTTGGTAGGAAAGCTCGAGGGACTTGTTGGAATTATCGAAAACTTCAAAACTGACTCCAATGCCACAACGTACAGGAATTTTGGCACCGGTTTTGATGGAGCGAAGTTCCATTTGGACGTAGGAAGCGTTGTTCGGAGGGGTGCGAACGAGACATTCGAGAACGATACAGAGCTCACCATTGTAGCTCATGATATTTTTCTTTTTAATACGATTTACAGGAAGGTTGGCCATAGGGTTAAAGGCGAAGGCAAGCCGTTAGAATGGGGACGGTCAAGCCGGAGTTATCAAAATTGAATTAAAGTAACAATAGAAGGCTTTTAAGCCCTTGTTTATTTGATGATGAAGACAGTTCCGCCGATTTGATTAATGGTGGCTGCTCCCTCTGCATCGGTGGTCTCAGTGGTCGTTCCCGAACTCGCAGGAACGGCCGTACCGCATAGGAGATTCTTGAACGCGGTATAAAAACTTTTGAGTTCAGCTTTGGAACTCACGGCCATCTCTATAGTTTTCGCATGGGTGGTAGTAGGGTAGGTTTTAACGACTAATCCAGCGGTGGGTCCGGAGGTTAAATTAGTGACCTTGGATTCGAGAGCCGAGAGTTGGCTGGGAATCGGCAACTTGGTGGCGTCGGCGGGATTGAGTCCACGATTTTCAGAATTGGCCGCACTCGCTCGGTTGGTGCGATCAGCCACATCGGCCGACCCAGGCGTGCGTGTATTGTAGATGCGGAGTTGTTGATTGGAGTTCGCCATATCGACCACGACTTCTGAAACGATAAACGTTCCCGTCGTATACTCTTGGAATGATACTGAAAGCACGCGATCGGCACGTCCATAGAACGATAGGTCAGTACCCGAAACTTCGATGCCGAAGATGCCGCCGTTGGGCACTGCCTTCTTTTTCATGCTAAAGGCCGAGGCCTGTGGGATGGAGGCCAGAATAGTCAGTGCTATTGCGATAAATAGAAATTTTCTCATGGTCTTAATTCTTTACGCGGGTCGGTTCCGAGGCAAGATTACAACCCGATGCTGAGTTGCAAAAATTTAACCGTGCAGGCCGGTCCTGATGGTCCGTTTATATTAGACCATGCCTCCGCTCGTTTTTTGCCCAATGGTTTGAATGCAGTGATTGGACCTTCGGGTTGCGGAAAAACCACGCTGATGAAGGCCATTTTAGGTATTTTACCTTCAACGGGTGAGGCCTACCTAAATGAAGATGTTATTCGTTGTACCGAAGATCTCATCGGTAAGGTCGGCTTCGCTCCACAATTTACCACCGCCCAGCCACAGCTTACGGTTAAAGAATCTCTGCTCTACGCGCTCGAATTAGCCGTTCCCGATTCCGCAGAGAGAAATCGCCGATTGGCTTCCGTTCTCGATGTAACCGGTCTCGCCGTTCACCAAGACAAACGCGTCTCATCACTTTCCGGTGGTCAGCTCCGTAGACTTTCATTGGGCTTAGAACTTACTCTGGATCCAGCATGTATGGTTTGCGATGAGGTGACCTCGGGCCTCGATCCCCAATCGGAAGATCAAATTCTCGCGTTGCTTCGTCAGTTGGTTGAATCGCGCGGCAAAAGTTTTGTCTGCATCATTCACAATTTAGGAAAACTCAATCAGTTCGATTGGGTCACGGTGGTTTATCAAGGTGACGTTATTTTCCAAGGTTCGCCTGCTTCGCTCTTAACTTATTTTGGTATTCCCGATGGCTTAAGACTCTACGAAGTACTCAATGCACAAAACTTAGAGTATTGGAGAGGGCGTTGGGCGATTTATCAGGCTGAAAATTCCAACGATTTCGAGCAAGCCAACGCCCAGGTGAAGAAGAATACCCCTGAAAACATTGTTCCATCTGACTTATCAATTCCTGACGGTGTGTCGCAATTTCTCACCTTATTATCCCGTCGATTTAAATTATTTTTCCGCGACACCGGATACCTGGGTCTGACCTTGGCCATCACTTTCGGATTTCCGTTATTAATTATTATTTTCAATATCGAAGGCACTTGGGATATTTTCAAAATTCCGATGGATCGTAATGTGGCGTCGATGCAAGATGTTCAACACGCCTTGCAGGTACAAATTTCGAATGCGCAAGTGGCCAGTCTCGCCGCGGGCTTAGTCATGTTCCAAGTGATCCTTCTCACTTTGATGGGTGCGAATAATGGGGGTCGCGAAATTTCTGCTGAACGAACCTTGTACGAAAAGGAGCGCATGACCGGTCTGCGTCCTTGGTCCTATGCGTTTTCAAAAATTACCTTCGTTTCGCTCATCGCAATTTTCCAAGGTGCATGGATGTGTGCGTTTGTGAAAGTCATTTGTCGATTCCCTGGTCCGTGGTCGGAGCAAATTGTGATGTTGGCGGCGACGTGCGTTTCGATGTCGATTGTCTGCCTTGGTTTTTCTGCGATGCTCACTTCGCCAGAAAAGTCGTCCTTGCTCTCTATCTATTTAGTCGGGTTTCAATTACCCCTATCCGGAGTTGTTCTAGCTCTACCCGCTGCACTCACTTGGATTTGTCGCCCCTTTATCAACGCTTACTGGGGGTGGTCGGGGTACATGAATTCCATGATGACATCGGACCTCTATGGAGCCTACACCTCGAGTTTGCCTGATCAGTCGTCGTTTATTGCCACACCGACTTTATCCCTCGTTTTACTTTTAGTGCAGGGTTTATTCGGAGTTTGCCTAGTGGTTATAGGTTGTCAGCAAAAGCGCTGGAACTAAATCTAAAGCCTGTTACGATAGTTGATGATAATTATTTATCCCTTTTATAATTCACATGTCTAAGATTCCACCCATTTTTTACGCGCTCGGTATTCCGGTTGTCGTTATCGTCATTTTACTCGCGGTCGTTTTACCTCGTTTAGCGGGTGGCGGAAAATTCGCTGACTTGAGCGCATTCTCGGTGGATGGCTATCGCAAAGATTGGGCGACGATGCAGGGTAATGTTTATCGCCTTGATTGCCAAATCGATCAGCAACTTTCGTTTGTTGAAGGTAAGGGACGTATCTTGGCGGTTAAACCCACCGACACCGCTCGCGGTGCTGGACGTATTTCTGTGTTCGTTCCACTTATCGGCGGAAATAATTTTGAAGTTGGCCAACGCTATAAGTTCAAGGTTCGCGTGAGCCGTGATCTTTTAGTCGTCGAAGAACTCGAAAAATTCTAAAGCCATCCCATGAAGTACTTCTTTAATATTTTATTTATTTCAGCACTCACGGTGTCGGTCATGGCGCAAGCTGAAGCTCCCAAGACGACCACAACCACCAGCGGTGATTATAAGAGTTCTACCGTGGAAGGTGGTGCGGATCGTTTGTTCGATGTGAATAGCGATTCTGTAGACATGGAAAATGGTTCCATGCAGTGGAAGGGTAAGACTTTTAACCTCGGAAACTCACGCCTCATGCGTGCCCGATTTGAGCGTTATTTGCAGTCCCCACCCGCGAGTGGTGATGTCGAAAAATACGTAAAAATTCTCGATAAAATTGAAAAAATCTTAGCACCTAACGCGGTTAATCAGTCTAATTATTATAGCAGTCAGCAAGAGGCCTTTAATCTTCTCTTCGAGGCAGCTCAATTTGAGATGGATGCTAACAATAGTTTAACCATCGCTTCGCAGGTTAAGAAAATTTGGACGATGCGCGCCGAGTTTAGAGACTTAAATATTACCAAGAATCAATTAGAAGCTCTTCGTAAAATGCAGGAAGGTGTGATCGTTAATCGTGCACAGAAAATTGAAGAGTCTAATGATGATAAAAGTAGTACACCATCCGGCCAATCTGGTGGTGTTAAGAAAACCTCACAAGGTACAACGGAATTAGGATATCGTGTAAAAGATGAAGCACGCACGCAGGCCGAAATTTTAGCCAAGAATGCGGAGATGACTGCGTTGGGATTAAAAGCCCAGGTCGAATTCCAATCACAAATGGTCGGCTTCCTTTTACAGCGCCGCTACCGTCACTGCATTATTGCGAGTGCCTTCTATCGTGTGCTCTTTAAAGGTGGAAATCAGAATATTAAGGTCGG
>JBAXUJ010000003.1:0-26873 GCA_037129735.1 Opitutia bacterium
AATGTGCAAGGCGAACCTCCCGAAAGGGCTTGCGGACTGGGCACAGCTGGTAACTTTTAGAGCCGACCACACCGCTTCCACTGCATGGCATTTGCTACCGACCAAAGTACAATTTCCGTAGTCATCTTTTTTGCAGGGATGATGGTTGCCTACGCTTTCTTGAAACGGAGAGCGACTACCCTAAAAGCCCTCTACGAGGAGCGTTTAAAAAATGAAATTGAGTTAGCCAAACGCGAGGCCTCTTTGGAAACCTCTGAACTACAACTCAAAGTAGAAGCCTCCCAACGTGAAGCAGGTCGCCTGCTCGCCCTCGCTCAAACCGAAGCCGAAGCGGTCACCGCATTAAAAACCGCGAACGAAAAGGAGCGGGAATTTTTACAAAAAGAAATCTTACGTCTCTCGGGTTTGAAGCCTGATGAAGCTAAACGTCTGGCTTTTGAATCACTGCAAAAAAAATATGAAAGTGAAGCCCGCCGTTTACGTGAAGAAAATCTCGATCGTCCCGAACAAGAAACCGAAGAAGAAGCTCGTCGCATTTTAATTAGCGCGATGCAACGGTTGACGACTACCACCACGCAAGACGCGACTGCCGTTTCCGTTTCCATTCCCAGCGAAGATATGAAGGGACGTCTTATTGGTCGTGAGGGTCGCAATATTCGAACCTTCGAACAAAGCACTGGCGCTACCCTGCTCATCGATGAAACACCAGGCATGGTTTTAATTTCTTGTTTTGATCCCGTTCGTCGTGAAGTCGCGCGTCTTGCTTTAGAACGGATGGTTAAAGATGGTCGAATCACCCCTACTTTAATTGAAGATTTCGTGCTCACCGCCGAAAATGAAGTCACGCGTCATGCTCAACATCTCGGACACGAAGCAGTGAGAGATTTAGGGCTGCCACCGATGGATGTTAAGGTCGAAGAATTATTAGGC
Organism: Opitutia bacterium; assembly: GCA_037129735.1. Classification (GTDB taxonomy): domain Bacteria; phylum Verrucomicrobiota; class Verrucomicrobiia; order Opitutales; family UBA953; genus UBA953. The sequence goes on from JBAXUJ010000003.1 coordinate 931, forward strand.
CGACTCCACTTCCGCTTATCTTCGAATCAAAATACCTTAGCACACTCTATCGAAGTAGCCCAAGTCTGTGCCGTACTTGCTGCGGAGATTGGAATCGACCCCGTGATAGCGAAACGCGCAGGATTATTACACGATTTAGGCAAAGCGATTGATGCGGATAATGGTTTAACTCATGCCGCCGCTGGCGCTAATCTACTTCGTCGCGTCGGCGAAGATCCACGCGTCGTCAACGCCGTCGCCGCTCACCACCGCGAGGTCGAAGCAGAAAGTTTATTCGCACCTCTCGTGATGATTGCGGACAGCGTTTCAGGCTCACGCCCCGGAGCTCGTTCATCGACTTTAGAAAGTTACGCTCAACGCGTGAAGAATCTGGAAGAGTTAGTGCTCACTTTTGAAGGCGTTAAAGAAGCTTACGCATTTCAATCCGGCCGCGAACTTCGCGTCATCGTCGACCCCGTGAAAGTGGATGACTTTGCCGCGAGTGAATTACTTCGCCGACTCCGTTCCGCGATCGAAGAAAAACTTTCCTACCAGGGTAACATCAAAATTACCCTAATTCGGGAACAGCGCTTTACCGACGAGGCTCGCTAGTCCCAGGGGGCGCCAACCTCGGTTAAGGGTCAAAAAAGGTCAAATTATGAACAAATTTTCACCATTTTAGCAGAATGGGGACTTTCTTATTGTTAAAGTGGGGGGAGGTACTTATTCACAGGGGTTCTAAGATGAAAATCTTAGCACCCTCGGTACCTCTCTTATTCAACATAAGTCAAAAGCAGGAAACCGAAACTACCGACCCATCAGCCACAACGGCCGAGACGGTCATCACCCAGCGACCTACTAAATAGGTCGCCACATCCAAGAGAACATGAACCCAGAAGAAAATAAAGGTCAGGAAAATACTTCCTCACCCTCCGTTGCCCCCGTGGCAACAAACCCAGCACCACGCATTACCGAATCTAAGTTGGAAGCCGCTCACGCGACCCTCCCCCCTATGTCAGTAATCGGTGCTTCCACCGAACCCGCCGTCAAACCCGGAACTATCTCAGCACCTAAGCAATTTGGTCGTCGAGGTACTCCTTCAAACGTCGCCCCCAGTGGCAAAACCGCAAACTCACGCCCTTCCATCGGCGTGATCGAAAATCCCGCTCAAGTCACCGAATCACTTTCAGGTGAATTAGCAAAACAGCCTCGTCCAACTCACACTGCACCTGCCGCTCACCAAGCTCCTCGCGAGCCTCGTCATGAGCAACCACGTCACGACCAACCACGTCACGAGCAGCCACGTTTTGAACGCGACTCCCGTCCTCCCTATCGTGCTCCACGCGAACCACGTGAACCACAACATGAGCGCCAAGAAAACGCCCATGCGGCACCACAAGCTCGTCGTGAACAGCGTCCTGAGCGCCAAAAGTTGCACATCGATCCCGTCGTGATTCCTGAACAATCACCGATTGGTTTTTGGGCTAACTTAAAACGTAAGATTGCTTCGCTTTTCGGTATTCCCGACAAGTCTAACGCAACCGTATCACAACCAAGAAACCATCAGCGCAGCCGCGGTCCTCGTGATTATCGCGACGGCCCTCGCCCTCATGGTGGCCAAGGTGGTCCGCGTCGCGGAGGTCGACCAAACTTCCGTCGACAAGGTCCTCGCCAAGGATAAGAAAATTAGGGGGTGCAATTTGCACCCCCTTTTTTTATATAAAAATTAAATCATGCTCGAAGTCGCACGCATACGTGGAGGGAATCCGATTAAAGGATCGCTGCGTGCCTCGGGTTCTAAAAATTCTGCTCTCCCTATTTTAGCGGCCGCACTGCTCACCCACGAAACGGTGACACTGCACAACGTTCCTAATTTAAGCGACGTGCGCTTCATGGTCGAAATTTTAAAACACCAAGGAGCAAAAGTAGAGAATCCCCAAAAGGGTACTTGGACAATCACCGCGGAAGAAATCACTCACCGCACACCTTACGATTTAGTGCGAAAGATGAGAGCTTCGGTTTGTCTACTCGGTGCTTTGGTCGGACGTCTTCGCCAAGCCGAAATGGCACTTCCTGGCGGTTGCGTGATCGGTATTCGTCCGATCGATTTACACTTAAAAGGTTTGGAATCTTTAAACTGCATCGTCGAAGTAGAAAGCGGCGTGGTAAAAGTAAACGCTCAGCAAGCTCGCGGTGAAAACGTTTTTATGGGTGGCCCCATGGGCAGCACCGTGACGGGTACAGCCAATATTATTATGGCGGCTACACTCACTCCAGGCATTACGAAAATTGAGTCGGCAGCGCTCGAACCAGAAATCAGTGACCTCTGTATTTTACTCAATAAAATGGGCGCTAAGATTAGCGGCTACGGCACTCCTTTAATCACGATTGAAGGCGTTGAAAAATTACACGGCTGCGAACACACGATCATTTCGGATCGCATTGAAACAGGAACCTATCTCGTCGCCGCGGCCATTACAGGCGGAGACTTAACCGTGACTCACTGCAATCCTCAACACCTCACCGCATTCCTTGAAAAACTTAAAGAGGTCGGTGTTAAGGTCGAAACCGGCGAGGATTTTATTCGCGTCTCGGGACAACCCACCGAGGCTGTAGAAATTATCACTGAGCCTTACCCAGGATTCCCCACCGACCTCCAAGCGCAATTCATGGCTCTGCAATTAATTGTGCCTGGACGCAGCACCTTCACTGAAAAAATTTATCCTTCACGATTCATGCACGCCGCGGAGTTACAAAGAATGGGCGCAGAAATTGCCATCGAAGGATCAACCGCTGCGGTCTACGGCGATCGACCCCTTTCAGGCGCACCCGTGATGGCTTCCGACTTACGTGCCTCGGCGGCGCTGATCCTTGCTGCGCTCGCCGCTAAGGGCGAAACCTGGGTGCAACGACTTTATCACCTAGATCGCGGATACGAACAATTCGAAGAAAGACTTCGCTATCTCGGTGCCGACATCGAGCGACTACCCTCCTCGGCCATGCCCAAAGGTTTTGCCGAGGACTGATGATTGCTTAAATAATTTTTCTTCTTAATTTAAACTTATGGCCGCAGGCAAAAACTCTTCCGACTCTCCCAAGAAATCCTTGGGCAAAGTGGAGGCTGCCTCGCCCGATCGCAATTTAGACCAGGCTCTACGACCCGAAAAATTCGATAGCTTTGTTGGTCAAGCGCGCACGGTTGAACGTTTAAAAGTGATGGTCGGCGCAGCGAGACGTGAAAGTCGCACGCTGGATCATATTTTGATTCACGGCCCACCCGGACTCGGTAAAACCACCCTCGCCATGATTTTAGCGGGCGAGATGGATAAAGCGATTCGCATTACCTCTGGACCCGTCATTGAAAAAGCCTCCGATCTCGCAGGCCTGCTCACGAGCTTACAAGAAGGCGAAATTTTATTCATCGACGAAATTCACCGCATCCCAAAAACAGTCGAAGAATTTTTGTATTCAGCGATGGAGGACTTCCGTATCGATATCATGATCGATCAAGGTCCAAACGCACGGAGCGTTCGCCTCGAATTACCAAAGTTTACTTTAATCGGTGCAACCACGCGCACGGGCTTACTCACCGCGCCCCTCCGTAGTCGATTCACACTTCAGACTCGTTTGGATTATTATAATCAAGAGCAGCTTCTCTCGATTGTTCAACGCAACGCACAGTTATTAAATCTCACACTCGATCAAGGGGGCGCTGAAGAAGTTTCACGTCGTGCCCGCGGGACTCCACGTATCGTTAATAATTTACTACGCTTCACACGCGACTACGCACTTGAGCGCGCTCAAGGAAAAGCGGATGCAAAAATTACGGCAGCGGCTTTAGAGTTACTTGAAATCGATCAGAATGGTTTAGACGAAATGGATCACCGCTTCCTCCGTGCGATGGCCGAAAAACATAACGGTGGGCCCGTCGGCTTAAACAGTATCGGTGCCGCGATTGGCGAAGATGCCCATACACTCGAAGAAGTTCATGAACCCTTTTTAGTACTCGAAGGCTATATCTCCCGCACGCCCCAAGGTCGCGTTCTTAGCCAAAAAGGCTGGCGTGCCATCGGAATTGTGCCTCCCAGCCAAGAAGGTTCGTTACTCTGACGCTGGACATTCACGCCAGTCATCGGCTAACTTGTCAGCCACAACCATGGCAAAACGTTGGGTCATAAAATTAGGTTCCGGACTGCTCACTCGCGCAGACGGCAAAGTCGATAGCGTTCAAATCGGACGCATCTGCGACCAGGTAGCCGTACTCATGAAGCGCGGTATTGAAGTCGTCATCGTTTCTTCCGGCGCCGTTGCCTCGGGTATGACCGCCATGAAATTAGTGAAGCGCCCTAAAGATGCTCGCGAACTGCAAGCCTGCGCCACGGTTGGACAGCCTGAACTGATGTCCGTTTATCGAAAACATTTTGCCCGTCACGATCTTCTCGGTGCGCAAATGCTCCTCACCTATTGGGATTTAGATAGTCGCACCTGCACCAACAACGCACGAGCTACTCTCGATTTATTATTAGCCCGAAAAAAATTCGTTCCTATTATCAATGAGAACGACGCGATTGCTGACGAAGAAATTCGTGTAGGTGACAACGATCGTCTGTCCGCGCACGTCGCTGCGCTAGTCCAAGCCGATTTATTAATCATTCTTTCCGGTATCGATGGCTTAATGACTAAATCAGATGGCACCGGCGAACTGATTCCTAACGTTAAAAAGATTGATGCTAAACTACGTAGCCTCGCAGGCGGCGCGGGTTCCGAACGCAATGTCGGCGGTATGATTACTAAATTACAAGCGGCGGAAATTGCTGCCCAAGGAAAAGTAAAAACGCAAATCGCTAATGGCCGTCGGAAAAATGTCCTTCTCGAGATAGCCGCGAATAAAAAACTAGGGACCCTTTTTGATTTACGATGAGCGAACTGCTACAACGCGTCACTGCACTCGCTACTCTTGCTAAACAATCGGCCCGCGCGGTCGCCTTGTCATCCACGGCTACCCGAACCGCAGCACTCCTCGCTGCTGCCAAAGCCGTTCGCGCCAATGCTGAAAAAATCTTATCCGCTAATCAGCAAGACCTCGCTCAAGCGAAAGTGAAAGGGCTGACTGAAGCGATGACTGATCGTCTACGCCTAGACACGAGTCGATTAGAAGATATCGCCGCAGCCTGCGAAGCAGTGGCAAAATTACCTGACCCTGTGGGCGAAGTCGTTGAAAGCTGGGACAGGCCCAATGGATTAAAAATTGTTCGCCGACGAGTTCCTTTGGGCCTTGTAGCTATTATTTTTGAATCACGTCCCAATGTCACCGTCGACGCCGCCGCCCTATGTTTAAAATCGGGTAACGCTTGTATCTTACGTGGCGGCAGCGAAGCCGTGCATACGAATATCGCCTTAGCGGAATCTTTCGCTGAAGGACTAAAAGCGGTTGGGTTACCTGCTGCAGCGGTGACACTCCTACCTTTCACCGATCGCGAAGCCGTACCTGCGCTCGGTTCGTTGCGCGGGATTGTTGATATCATCGTCCCTCGTGGTGGGCCTGGCTTAATCGAAGCGGTGGTTAATTCCGCAAAAGTACCAGTGATCAAACACGACGCAGGTATTTGCCACGTCTACGTTCACACCAAGGCTGATTTAAAAATGGCTGAACGCATTATCATTAATGCGAAGTGCCAAAGACCTAGCGCCTGTAATGCCGCTGAAACTATTTTAGTGGATAAATCTATCGCAGCAGAATTTCTGCCTGCGCTCGGTACCGCTTTGAGCGCTCATAAAACTGAAGTCAGAGGTTGCGAGCAGACGCAGAAATTTATCTCGGCGGCGAAACGTGCAACGGATCAGGACTACCGCACTGAGCACCTTGGACTTATTATAAATATCAAAGTGGTCGACGGCCTTGAGGCCGCGGTAAGTCATATTGAGAGTTACGGCTCACATCACTCGGACGCGATTATTACCTCCGACGAGGCTGTAGCTCGCCAATTTCTTGCCCAAATCGACAGTGCCTGTGTTTATTGGAACGCCAGTACGCGCTTTACGGATGGCGGGGAGTTCGGCTTTGGGGCCGAAGTGGGCATTAGTACAGACCGACTTCATGCCCGGGGACCTATGGGGTTACGCGAATTAACCACCTGGAAGTTCGAAGTTACTGGAACTGGGCAGATTAGATAACCTTTTTAGCGGTTTTCCGTTTGACAGATAGGGTCGCGGAAACCTTTCTTACCCTTCCTTTTGGCTACTGGGGTGGTAGCTCAGTTGGTTAGAGCGCCGCACTGTCACTGCGGAGGTCGCGGGTTCGAGTCCCGTCCATCCCGCCAGCCAAAAGGGTGACTTTCTTGGACCGCCCTCGGCGCCCAGGAGGTCACCCTTTTGCCGAAAGCTAACTGTGTATCCTTTTTTCTTTCCCCTCTCGCAGATGGTGACAGAAATTAAGGTATCCTATGAGCAAAAAAGTTCTGATTATTGGAGCAGGTGGCGTTGGTAACGTCGTCGTCCATAAATGTGCGATGCATCCCGAAGCGTTTTCGGAAATCATGCTAGCCTCGCGCAATGAAAATAAATGCAAGGCCATTGCGAGCGATGTAAAAGCGGCCACGGGTCGCACAATCAAAACAGCCGCGCTCGATGCCGACAATGTACAAGCCACCGTCGCGCTGATTAAATCTTTTGGCGCAGAGTTACTGATCAACGTCGCTCTCCCCTATCAAGATCTTCCTTTAATGGATGCCTGCTTACATGCCGGCATTCACTACGTCGACACTGCGAACTACGAGCCGCCACACTTAGCAAAGTTTGAATATTCTTGGCAGTGGAATTATCGCGAGCGTTTTGAAAAAGCAGGTTTGATGGCATTACTTGGTTCGGGTTTCGATCCAGGCGTAACCAATGTATTCTGCGCGTACGCTCAGAAGCATTTATTCGATACCATTGATACCATTGACATCATGGATGCAAATGCGGGCGACCACGGCTATGCCTTTGCTACCAATTTTAATCCCGAAATTAATATCCGCGAAATTACTCAACGTGGACGCTATTGGGAAAAAGGTGAATGGAAAGAAACCGAGCCTCTCGACCCCAAACTGCGCGTGGATTACAATTACCCTGTCATCGGTCCTAAGCCTAGCTACCTTCTCTTCCACGAGGAATTAGAATCCTTAGCGAAGAACATCAAAGGTCTGAAACGCATTCGCTTCTTCATGACCTTCTCGGACAACTACCTCAACCACCTCAAAGTTTTACAAAATGTGGGCATGACACGTATCGATCCCGTTGAATTCCAAGGTCACTCGATTGTTCCAATTCAATTCCTCAAAGCCTTATTGCCCGACCCCGCTTCGCTCGGTCCACGCACCAAGGGCAAGACCTGTATTGGTTGTGAAATTACCGGCACGAAAAACGGCAAACCTCGCAAAGTCTTTATCTATAACGTCTGTGACCACCAAGAGTGTTATGCCGAAGTTAAGTCTCAGGCGATTAGCTACACCACCGGAGTCCCCGCAGCCATTGGCGGCGCGATGATTGCCACAGGTAAATGGCTCAAACCTGGCGTTTGGAATATGGAAGAGTGCGACCCCGATCCGTTCATGGAAGAATTAAATAAACGCGGCCTCCCTTGGCAGATTCAAGAACTGCCCGTTTAATTAAAATCTGCATAACCTAAAAAAGCCCGCAGCAATGCGGGCTTTTTATTTGCGAGTTAATAAATCTCCCCTCACTTATTGCGTGTGTCCGATCCCCTTTCCGAAGCCTTTAAAAAAATTGACCTCTCACAGGCGCCCAGCCCCTGTCACGTCCTTCACCGCGGCTTACTGGAAAATAATTTAAGGATTCTTCACGGAGTAATGGATCGTTCTGGAGCTAAAATTATTTTAGCACTCAAAGGCTTTGCCCAATTCAGCGAAGCTAAACTGATTCGCCAATATCTGGCTGGTACCACCGCAAGTGGAATCAACGAAGCTCTTTTAGGCCGGGAGGAATTCGACGGCGAAGTGCATGCCTATTCACCGGCCTTTAAAGATGATGAGTTTCTACACCTCCTCAGAGTCGCTGATCACGTTTCCTTCAATTCTATCAATCAATGGAAGCGCCACCAGGCCGTAGCTAAATCTGCAACTCGCAAAGTGTCATTCGGCCTGAGAGTTAATCCCGAGCACGCTGAAGTTGAGGTCGATCTTTATAATCCCTGTGCCGCAGGTTCACGACTCGGTGCACTTCGCTCCGAAATTAAATCAGCCAGTGATTTAGAGGGCTTGGAAGGATTACACTTTCATACGATGTGCCAGCAAGGTGCCGATGTCTTAGAGCGCACTGTGGCAGCCTTTGAGAAAAAATTCGGCGAGTTTATCCCACAAATGAAATGGGTTAACTTCGGGGGCGGACATCACATTACACGTCCCGGATATGACATCGAACTGCTCGTCAAAATTATTAAAAACTTTAAAGCAAAGTGGGGACAACATATTCAAGTCTATCTCGAACCCGGTGAAGCGGTGGGTATCGGCACCGGTGTGCTCGTTGGAACTGTCTTAGACTTAGTTCATAACGGCGTTGATATTGCGATTATCGATGTCTCAGCGACCAACCACATGCCTGACACGCTCGAGATGCCCTACCGGGCTGACATCCTTGGGGCCGATATGCCAGGCGTGCTGCCTCACACCTATCGACTCGGTAGCGTTACCTGCTTAGCGGGTGATGTGATTGGCGACTACTCTTTTGCGGAGCCCTTAAAGATCGGACAGCGCATTCTGTTCATGGATATGTCGCATTATACTTTTGTTAAGAATACGACCTTTAATGGCATCCCACTGCCAGCAATCGCTACTTATGATCCGCAGTCGGGCAAGGTGCAGGTAGTGAGAAAGTTCGGTTACGCAGATTACAAGAACCGCCTGTCGTAATCAGTGCGACCGCGATAGGCTGGCACGTCATTAATTTATAAAATAAAGAGGGCCGACTTTCGTCGGCCCTCGAAGTGCTATGAAACTAAACTCTTAAGCTTAGAACGCTACTTGAGCTTGGAGACGGAGTGCGTCGATTTGTGTCTTGTAACCAGCGTTGGTTACGGCACCAGAAACACCGCCACTTGTCTTGTCCTTGTAATCAGCGCGCTCGTATCCAAACTGAATCTTGGCATTAGGACCGTAAACGGCAGTACCAAGTGCATTCAGGGTGAAGTAGTAGTTTAAGCCGAGGTAGTAAGCGTCAGCTTTGCTGTAGAGAGTTCCGTCGCCGTTAGTTGAGGAATAATCGCGCATACCATCTTCAGGCTTAAGACCACGACCTTTGGTGTCGAGGTGGGTGAAGCGAGCAACGCCTTCCCAGTTGTCGGAGATCTTGTAAGTTACAGTAGCGTTGTAACCTTCTGGTTTGTGATTAACTCCGCCTTCGTTGCTGTCGGTAATCTTGGTGCTCATAGACTCAGCATAGACAGTCCAGTTGAAATTCTGAACTTGGATGAAAGGATTGTAGCCTTCCATGTTGGACTTGAGGTTTACCGCGTTAGTGGCATCGAAGTACTTATTCTTACCGAAGTTTACACCCACTGCATACTTCTCGTTGTCGGAAACCTTATTATTCCATACAACGTTAGCGTATAAACCGAGATCGTTTTGGCCGCCACCTGCAGCGGTGAAGTCGCGATTTCCGTTAGTTACAGCAACACCGTACTCAAGACCTTGAGGGTTGATTACGCTGTTATAGAAAAGACCTACGTGGTGTGCACCAAAACCGATACGACGACCGTTTTCAGCTTCATTCCAGTAACGATTGGTGATACCGCGCTCAACAGTTAAGAGCTTCGATGAGGAAGCTTTGAAGAGTGAGGAAAGAGTGCTTTCTTCATAACCCCAAGCTACTTTGCGATAACCGAGATCGAAAGAGCCGTACGTATCGGAGTATGTTAAGATCGCACGATCGAGGAAGGATTCTTTACCTTGTTTGTCGCGTGAGTTGGTGTTACCGGACATATCCATCACGACGTTACCCGAGATACCTTCACCGATATCAGCGAGAATTTCGAGGTAGAGACGGCGCATAATGAAACCGTTTTGAGTTGGCTTCTGAACAGTTGAACTTGTGGTAACTTTGCTACCAAATGATTCGTACTGGCTTTGGAAATAACCAGAAATGGTTAAGCGCTTAGTTGCATCTTCCTTAGGGAAAACGCGGCCAACGCCAGAAGCGGCGCGAGCTTGTGAAGATTCGTCCAATGTCTTGGCGCGCTCTTCAGCGGTGATGAGGCCCTTCTTGACCAAAAGATCGAGAGTGGCTTTGTCTTGAGCAAACGAAGATACAGCAGTTAGTGCTGCAGCTGCGATGAGCATGGATTTGAGGGTGTTGTTCATAGGATAGTATGTGAGAAAGCACCCGTACCTTAACACTTTTACACTTCAAACCTATGTCTAAAATGTGACAAATGTGTGACTAAGCCAGCGTGCTTGTTTATTATTATTTTACAAAATTATTACAAATCACCCCAAAGTATCCATAATTTCAATTAAACCCTCAAGAATAGAGGGAAACCGGGGCTTCCAACTCAACTCCGACAGCGCCAGGCCGTTTTCAATGAATCGACTGGGCTGCGTCCGCCCACCCCGCTGCATCCTCGGTCCGGCCGGTGCGTTGATATCAAAAATGGGTTCACCTTTGCCGAGTTTTTTTGCCGTCCACTGAATGAGTTCATCTTTCCGCACCGGATGACCATCGGTAATGTTATAAATACGAGCTCCGATTGGACCACTTAAACAAGCCGCTAAAATAGCGCTAGCTGCATCATCGCGATGCAAATAATTAATTAAGTGATCCGTGCGTCCACCAAAAACGAGCTCACCACGCATGAGTTGGTTGAGCAGGTGATGACGACCTGGACCATAAAGACCACCGAGTCGTAAGACCCGAGTATTTTTAATCTTGGAATTTAAAACAGATTTTTCCCCAGCTAAAATAATATCCGCAATCGCCTCTCCACCTGCGAGACTTTCTTCAGTGACGCGACCACCATCGTCCTGACGATAGACACCAGTTGAACTAGTAAAAATAAAACAATTCGCGTTCGACTGCTCAGCCCAGCGAATAGCGTTTTTAACCCCTAAATCATAGGCTAAAGTGTACGCATCGGGACCACCTCCGCCCGTACTCGCTGCATAAACAACCGCATCAAAATCTTTTGGAAGCGACGACCAATCAGAACTAGAAATATCAAAAGCTAAACTGAGTATACCCACTGACTCTAATTGTTGTTTTGATTTTTCAGATCGAACTACCCCGAGTACTTCGTGACCTTGGGACTTTGCTAGGTGAGCTAGAGCCGTTCCGATATAACCACATCCTAAAATAATAATTTTCATAATTACTTTGGATTTATAAAACTAGAAATCCACTCAACGGGGGTTGACCCCGCTTGAGCTGAAAGAAGTGTGAAAAGTTCTTTGGCGTCAGACTGAGCTAATTGACGCACGGAAGAATCTTCGACGCATAACTTAAGTCTTTCCGCTAAAGACTCAGGCTCACATTCCGTCTGTAAATACTCGGGCCAAGCTTGACGCTTTAATAAAATATTCGCGATACCCAGATTATCAATTCTTCCAGCAATGAGTCGACGACCCACCCACCAGGTAAGCGGATTAGCCCGATAAACCACAGCCCCAGGAATGCCTGCTAAGGCTACGGTTAAAGACATCGTACCTGAACTTACCAACGCGGCACTCGCTGCGATATCACCCTCACCTACGGGATGTAAATCAATACCCTTCGCTTGATTTCCATATTCGGCACAGAGTCGATAGAGTTCCGCATGCACCGCACCACCGGTATGTAAAACTACGGCTCTTTTCTTGGGATAATTTTTTCTGAATAAAGCGAAAGCTTCGATCAAGGTTGGAAAGATTTTCTTAACTGGCTTGGGACGACTTCCAGGTAAAAGTAAAATAGGACCATCGGGATCATAAGATAAATGAGAATGATGACCAGGCTCGGCAAAAGGATGACCCACAAAGCGGGCGTCTAATTTTGTGTCTTTATAAACAGCGGGCTCAAAAGGAAAAATAGTTCCAAGCGCATCAAGATCACGAGCCATCGAGAATCGACGATTAGGTTTCCACGCCCATAATTGCGGGCTTACATACTGAATCACTTGTGTTTTACCCCCGCCCTTCACCGAAATCCCAGCCTTACGTAATTCATTCGCAAATCGTAAATTCAGTCCGGGATAGTCGACTAAAATAACCAAACCGGGCTTCCATTCTTTGGTCCAATCTACCATCCGAGAAAAAAGTTTTTTGTAAAAAGGGTACGCGGCTAAAACTTCAACAATCCCCACAGCGGAAAAACCCGTCATATCAAAAAGCAATTGGGCACCTGCTTCGCGTAAACTCGGTCCACCAAATGCAGCGATTTTTAATTGAGGATTTTTAGTTAAAAGCTCCTTCACAATTTTCGCAGCGTGTTGATCGCCTGAATGTTCTCCGGCCAAAATTAAAACATCAACCCCACCCGCCCGTGGACGCTCAAACCTTGCTGGGATTGACGGGAAGGCGCTCATGCACGCTGCATTCCCGCACGAATCTGTTCCGTGATTTTAATCGCGACGTCTAAAGCATTTCGCCCCAGCTCTCCTGAAACCTTGGGACTTTTTCGTTCACGTACACAGCTAACAAATGAGTTTAATTCCACGGCGAGAGGCTCCGCCTTCTCAATCGGAATCTCTTCTTTAATGATTCCACCAGGCACCGAGGGATCAATGCGGACGGTGTGCCCCTTCTGTTCCATGAAATCAATGGAAAGGTATCCGCCATTTTGAAACACACGAATCTCACGATTCTTCTTCAGCGAGACACGACTCGCATTTAAATTCGCTACACAGCCGTTTTTGAAAAGGATTCGCGCGTTGGCGATGTCTTCAGTTTTGGTAACTACGGATACGCCCACCGCATCAATTCTCTCTACGGGCGAATTAGCTAATTGTAAAACGATACCAATATCATGAATCATTAAATCCAAGACCACACCCACTTCAGTCCCCCGTGGTGTAAAGGGAGCTAATCGTTCAGCGGTGATATAACGTGGATGGGTGACAGTTTTCTCCAAAGAGGACATCACCGGATTGTAATGCTCAATATGGCCGACTTGGACAATGCGCTCGGACTCATGAGCTGCATTTAAAATCTGTGATGCTTCTTCCAGGGTTACACACAAGGGCTTTTCAATCAAAAGGTGACACCCCTTTTTGAGTAATGGAATAGCAACCTCGGCATGTAAATTAGTCGGGACAACGACACTCACGGCGTCACACGCTGCTGCCATTTCGTCGAGCGATAGAAATCTTTTACACTTATGCTTGGCACAAATTTCCTGGGCCCGCTCGTCGTTAGGCTCATAAATACCGGTGAGCTCCGCATCCGCTAAGGTGGAGTAAATACGGGCATGATGTTGACCGAGTGAACCGGTCCCCACTACCCCACAACGAATTCGCGCAGCAGCCATAGGGCGAAGATTTACGGACTACGGCTAACCTTCAATCCGAAAACCCACCGACTTTAGATTCAAAGGCCACATGAGCGTCTTTCAGTGTTACTTTAACCGATGACCCATCTAAAATCTGCCCCGCTAAAATTTCCTTCGCCAGTGGGGTTTCAATTTCACGTTGGATAAATCGACGTAACGGACGGGCCCCGTAAACTGGGTCCAATCCGCGATCGGCCAACCATTGCAGAACCTTTTTATCCAAGGTTAATCGAATTCGCTTCGTAGCTAAACGAGCATTGAGATCTTTAATGAGCAGTCCAGCGATAGCAGCGACCTCGTCGATACCCAGAGGATGGAATAAAACAACCTCATCAACGCGATTAAGGAACTCGGGACGGAAATGCTGACGTAAATCCGCCATCACCGACTCGCGAACGCTCTCGGACATTTCACCCATACCCGCCGAAGCCGCGATATGACGACTGCCGATATTTGAAGTCATAATAAAAATAGCATTTCGGCAGTCCACCGTTCGACCTTGTGAATCGGTCAATCGACCGTCATCCAAAACTTGTAATAAAATATTGAATACATCGGGGTGAGCCTTTTCGACCTCATCAAGAAGTACCACGCAATAAGGGTGACGACGAATCGCCTCGGTAAGTTGTCCTCCGTCTTCGTGACCCACATAACCAGGAGGTGCTCCCACTAAACGAGAAACGGCATGCTTCTCCATATACTCAGACATATCGATGCGAATCATCGACTTTTCATTGTCGAAGAGTTCAACCGCTAAAGCTTTCGCTAACTCAGTTTTTCCTACACCGGTTGGACCAAGAAATAGAAATGAACCAACGGGGCGGCGTGGATCTTGCACGCCCGCACGTGAACGTTGCACCGCATCTGCGACCGCTAAAACAGCTTCTTTTTGTCCAACCACACGCTCCTGAAGATGGGTGGTAAGTTGTAAAAGTTTTTCGCGTTCAGAGGCGAGTAGTCGAGTGATCGGTACACCCGTCCAACGCGCCACGACTTCGGCAATTTCTTCCGGCGTTACAATTTCTCTAAATAATCCCGTACCTGTTTTGGCAGACTTCTCTAACGTCGCGACGTCTTTCTCTAGTTGAGGAATACGGCCGTGACGGAGCGCAGCCATCGCGTTGAGATCATTTTTTCTTTCGGCTTCAGTCATTTCACGACGAGCATTATCGAGTTGTTCACGAGCCGCACGTACCTTGGTCACAGCAGCTTTATCTGATTCCCATCGATTACGCATGGTGCGTTGAGATTCACCTGCTTCCGCTAATTCTTTTTTCAAGCCAACTAGACGAGCCTTGGAAGCATCATCTTTTTCATTTTTCAGAGCCGATTCTTCGACCTCGAGTTGCAGAACTCTTCGATTTAGAACATCTAATTCCGCGGGAACACTATCGATTTCTGTACGAATCTGTGCGCAGGCTTCATCGACTAAATCAATCGCTTTATCGGGTAAAAATCGCGATGTAATATAGCGATCCGACAAGACCGCAGCTTCGACTAAAGCAGCATCCTCGATTTTAACACCGTGGTGAACTTCGAAGCGTTCTTTTAATCCACGTAAAATAGAAACCGTGTCGGGCACACTGGGAGGTTCGACCATGACTTGTTGGAATCGACGTTCCAGGGCCGCATCTTTTTCAACGTGCTGACGAAACTCATCGAGTGTCGTAGCTCCAATGCAATGCAACTCACCACGCGCCAACATCGGCTTCAGTAAATTCGCGGCGTCCATCGCACCATCCGCTTTTCCTGCACCCACTAAAGTATGCATCTCATCGATAAAAAGAAGAATGCCACCTTCAGCCGACTTAACTTCAGCTAAAACCGCTTTTAAGCGCTCTTCAAATTCACCGCGATACTTAGCACCCGCCAAAAGCGACCCCATGTCTAATGAGAAAATAACTTTGTTTTTTAAACCTTCAGGGACGTCGCCACTAATAATACGTTGTGCCAGCCCTTCAACCACTGCGGTTTTACCCACACCGGGTTCGCCAATTAAAACGGGATTGTTTTTTGTACGACGAGAAAGAATTCTAATGACTCGGCGAATTTCTTCGTCTCGGCCAATCACGGGATCCATCTTACCTGAACTTGCACGTTCGGTTAGATTAATACCGTATTTACTGAGTGCTTCGTAAGTGGCCTCAGGATTAGCCGTCGTCACGCGTTGCGATCCACGCACTGCCTTTAACGCTGTCATGATAGCAGCTTTCCCAAAATTGATTTCTTTAAAAATAGGACTTAGGGAAGATGATTCTGCCAAGGCTAAGAGCACGTGTTCGGCAGAAACATAATCATCCTTCATCATCGCAGCTTCCTCTTTTGCTTTAAATAAAACGGCTTGAGATTCCGTTGATAATCCGGGCTGAGCATTAGCCTGAGCTAATTTAGGCTGACGGGCAAAAATCCCGGCCAGCGCAGAAAGGATTGTTTTTTCGTCTTTATTGGCACGACGTAAGAGCGCGGAGACAACTCCACCCTCTTGAGTCATCAGACTAAAAAGAATGTGGGCGGGCTCAATCGCAGCGTGGCGACGTTGCACGACATCGCTCTGTGCGAGTTGTAAAGCTTCCGTAGTTTTATCCGTCAGATTTCCGTAGGGTGTACTCATATAAATAAAACTATGCACTAACTAGACCAACTGACTTACTATAACTTTATCCTTAATTTTAGGGGTGTAAACGCCTATAAATGATTAATTCGGATTCACCTGTGTCAAACGAGGGTGACAGCCCGTCACCCTCGCGACGAGTTGTCGCAAAACTGCCCAAGAGTCATGTATTGCGAAATCGCTGACGATTTGATACATTTAATCGAATGAAACCGACGAAGCAACTTGCCGTCCTAGAAAGGTTGCTCGACGACCCCTCACCCGTTGTGCGCGAGGCGGTGATCAACGAAATCAAAGCAGCGGGAAATGAAGGATTACTTTGGCTCGAAGTTCTTACTAAAAATAAAAAATTAGCGAGTCACGCCAAGTCACTGCTCTCTAATTTACGCACATCGGAATTAGCAGCCCAACATTTCATCGAACATATTAAAGGTGGCATCCAGGATCTAGAAGAAGCCTGTTTACTTTTCGAACGCGTCATTCACCCAACGCTTGCCGATAAGGCTTACGATGAGGAGCTGGATCACTTGGCTGAACGCACCAGACAACTCATTACTGAGCCCGTCACCGTGCAGGATAAATGTCGATTACTTTGTCGTGTGATTTTCGGAGAAGAAGGTTATCGCGGGGCACAGGAATCGTTTTCAAAGCCCGATTCATCATTCCTCTCCACGGTCATTAAATCTCACCGAGGTATTCCCATTTCACTTTGTCTTATTTTCTTACTCGTCGCGCAGCGCCTCGGCCTTCCCGTCCAACCTGTTGGGCTACCTGGACGATTCATGGTAGGTATTTTTAAAAATAATAATCCAATCTATATCGATTGTTATGAAGGTGGAACCTTTCGGACACGTTCCGAAATTCAGTTAATGTTGCTCAATAATCATCTGCCTGCCGACGATGCCTTCTTAAAGCCCATCAGTGCCGAACAAACGATTGCTCGCTGTTGTCGAAACCTAGTCTCACAATTCGAAGCCAATGGAGATGATAAAAACAGTCGTCTCTTTCTCAGCTTTGTAAATATAATCGAAAGTCGCACTTAATTTATCCACGTGGAAAACAGTATCACATTAAAAGAGATTTTGAGTAGGGATTTTCCACATCCCTGCTTGGCCGTGCTTGGCGATCCCATCAGCCATTCACTGAGTCCGGCGATGCATCATGCGGCACTCCAAGCGCTAGCCCCCAGCCATCCTCAACTCGCCCAAGTTAAATATTTAAGACTTCATATTAAGCCCGAAGAACTCGACCAAGCGCTGACGGTTCTGAGGTCTAAAAATTTTATCGGACTGAACTTAACTGTTCCACATAAGATCTCCGCTCTCAGTTTAGTGAAAAGTTTATCTCCTGAAGCGAAGAAAGCTGAATCGGTTAACACCTTGGTGCCCACTCCAGAGGGCTGGGCTGGACATACAACCGATGGACAAGGTTTTGTCGAAGCGCTGAATGAATACTCCGGCAAGGGCGTAGAACAAAAAGATATTATTATTCTCGGAGCTGGTGGAGCCGCCCGAGCGATTGCTGCGGCCTGCATTCACGCTAACTGTCGCAGTTTGACGATTGCCAACCGCGATATCACGAAAGCCGAAAACCTCGTTAAAGCATTAAACGACTCACGCGTTTCCGCCGTTGGCCTAAAAGAAATCAGCACCATCCACTCCGGTGCGATTATTGTAAACTGCACCACCTTGGGCCTTAAGTCCGACGATGAATTACCTTTAGCCGAATCACTTTTAAAGAATGCCGGATTTATTTTTGATACTACTTACGGCGCCCATGAAACATCCTTAATCAAAACCGCTAATAAACTGGGGATTAAATCTTGTGATGGTCGATCGATGCTACGCTGGCAGGGCGCGCTCGCTTTTAAACTTTGGACAGGTATAACTCCTCCCCAAGAACCCATGCGCTTAGCGATTGGAGAAAAATAATATGCAACTCATTGATTTCCAAATTTTCATGGCACTGCATCCGAACATCACTGCAGTTTTTATCGGAGCCATCGGCGCATGCGTGGGAAGCTTCTTAAATGTCTGTATTCATCGACTGCCCAAAGGTGAATCGATTATCAGTCCACCCTCGCATTGTGCCTGCGGACAAAAAATACCAGCCGGGTTTAATATTCCTTTGTTGGGTTGGTTACTGCTCCGAGGTCGGGCGAAATGTTGCGGGGCGACTATTTCAGTACAGTATCCTCTGGTTGAATTAATCACCGCTCTACTTTTTGTAACGGCCTTCCTAGTTCTTTCACCGGTGAAAGCCGCCATCGGTTGCGTCTTTCTCTCTCTATTAATTATTTTAGCTGGATGCGATATGAAGGAGATGCTCGTCCCTGATGCACCTAATTTTTTATTAGTAGGACTCGGACTATTCTTTTCCATCGTTGCTCCATCACTCCACGGCGAAACGAGTTCCGGTCTTGAAATCATAAATCGGATAAATTCAGCGACCGACTCGCTGATCGGCATTGCGGTAGGAACAGCACTCGTTTGGTGGATCCGTACCATCGCCACCGTCATCATGCGCCAAGAAGCGATGGGAGAAGCGGATATCATTCTCTGTGCCGGAGTCGGGGCCTTCTGCGGATGGCAAGGTGCCCTGTTCTGCTTATTCGGCGGATCCGTCATCGGAGTTATCATCAAATTACCCTCCGTCTTGGCCCTATTTGGACCCAAAAAAGAGTCCGAAAGTGTCCCATTTGTGCCCAGTATGGCTATTGCGGCGGCCCTTTGGTTCTTTCGAGGTCCTGAATTAGTCACCGCTTGGCATCTGTGGGTAAATTCTTGAGGTTTCTGGCTTGTCTACCCGCCCGAGGTTACCCCAAATAAGACGAACCCCTATGAAGCATATCGCTCTTTTAACTCTCATCGCGTCCGCGGCCTTAGTTGGTTGCAGCAGCTATGACACCCCTAACCACGGAAAAAACGTGTCCATGGAACCCGCTCATAATTTCCTCGGCGTTGTTAAAGTAGAACCAGGCTCCTATGGCGCCATCAATAATTCTACCGTTCGTTTAAAAATGGACGACTTCTATTCTCGTCGCACCAACTCAGGTGACCGCGTCACACTTCTTTGGGGTGCCATCACCCTGACCGATTACTAAATCGACAAAGTGTCCTCTTGCAGAAGCCCCGATTTCGGGGCTTCTTCATTTACAGGAAAATGAACGATACGAGTAGCAATGTCGCTAGACACCTTCGCCATGCCGCGCTGAACAACCCCCAAGCGATTGCTACGCTATCACCTCTCTCGGTTAACGAAGACGGCCGGGTGATTCACGACTGGTGTTCATTTTTAAAACTCGATCAAGAAAGCGACGCTGCCGCGCGAATTTTTCACGCGGAAGGTGTCACCGCAGGCACCCGCACATTACTCGCCGTGCGCGCAGGACATGACCTAATCGTGTGCATGTTTGGACTTTTAAAACTGGGAGCTATACCCATCGCCATCGATCCGGGTATGGGCTGGAAAAAAATGTTACAGTGCATCGAGAACACTACTCCCACCGCACTCATCGCTCAATCTAAACCTTTTTACTTAAGTTACCTTCCATTCAAGGCATTCAAATCTATCACTCACCGTATTGAGGTAAACGGTAAGACCTGGAAAAAACTGGTTAAAGATTGTTCAACCAGTACCGCACGACCATTCGAACGAGTCACCGCCTCAAGCCTGGCCGCAATTATTTTTACCTCGGGTTCAACCGGAACGCCGAAAGGCGTACGATATACGCATGGGATGTTCGATGCACAAATTTCTCTGGTTCGTAAAACGTATCAAATTCAACCAGGCGAAGTCGACATGGCGATGCTTCCCGTGTTTGGATTATTTAATCCTGCTCTCGGCGTCACTACCGTCACCCCTCTGCTCGATCCATCTCGTCCGGCTGATGCCAATCCCGCGCTGATTGTCTCCGCATTACTGTCCGAGAAAGTAACTTCATCATTCGGATCACCCGCAATCTGGGGAAAAATTGCACAGTACTGCGAAGCACAGAAAATTAGCCTGCCCTTATTAAAACGACTTTTAATTGCTGGCGCACCAGTACCCATTCCGCTCTTAAAACAACTCAGGAAAATCGCACCGCATTGCCAAATTCACACTCCGTATGGCGCCACGGAATGCCTGCCGGTGTCGAGCATCGAGTCGAACGAAATTCTCAACGAAACTTTGGCCGAAACTTTACGCGGACAAGGAACCTGCGTGGGCAAACCCGTAACGTCAGTTAAAGTTAAAATTATACAAGAGACAGATGATGTTATTCGAAATCTTAACGACGCCACCCTTTGCGCAACGAATACAATCGGCGAAATCATTGTCACCGGACCTAGCGTTACCCATGCCTACGATCATAATCCTGAAGCCACACTGCGGACAAAAATAAACGGTGATTCTGAGCTCTGGCATCGCATGGGCGACTTAGGAAGATTGGATCAAGACGGACGACTCTGGTTCCATGGCCGCTGCATAGAAAAAGTAATCACTACAAAAAATATTCTCACCACCGAATCGGTTGAACCGGCATTCCAACAACATCCTGATGTGGCGCGTTGTGCTCTCATTGGAATTGGCCATGCACCCAATCAAATCCCCGTTTTAGTTGTCGAACCCAAGCCCGACTGTTTTCCTGAATCTCGTGGTGAAATTATAAAATTCACCGAAAATCTCTGGGAAATCACTCGCTCGCATCCCGTCGCCAACCAAGTTAAAAGAATCGTTTTTCAAGAAAAACTTCCGGTCGACGTCAGACATAACGCCAAAATCCATCGACTACAACTGACACGCGAATGGAATCAAAAACTTCGCGGAGAAATTAAAAAACTTTCATGAAAAAACCCTGCGTACTAGTCACCGGCGGTGGCGGTTTCTTAGGCCAAGCCATTGTTGAACGTTGCCTGCTACGCGGTTATGAGGTGCGCGTTATTGGACGTCAGCCCTTGCCGAAGTCCATCGCTGACAAAGTTGATTTTCGTCAAGGAAATCTCGCTGATCAAAAATTTGTGCAATCAACCGTGCAAGGTTGTGATTATATTTTCCACGTGGCTGCTAAAGCGGGTATTTGGGGAAAGTGGGAAGACTACGTAGAATCTAACATCACTGGCACACATCATTTAATCACTGCCGCTCGAGTACTGGAAGTTAAAGCATTTATTTATACGAGTACACCAAGCGTCGTTTTCACAGGTGGCTCATTCAACGGTGCGAACGAGGAAGTTCCCTATGGTAAGAATTGGCTCTGTGCTTACGCGGAAACCAAAGCCGCGGCGGAAAAAATTGTCTTAAAGGCTGCCTCACCTCACTTACGCGTTTGCGCATTACGGCCTCATTTAATTTGGGGTCCAGGCGATCATCATTTATTTCCAAGAATCATCGCGAGTGCGCGTAGCGGAAAACTTAAAATGGTTGGCGACGGAAATAATAAAGTGGACGTGACGCACGTCGACACCGCAGCGAATGTTCACCTGCAAGCGCTCGATGCGTTGCTCGCGGGTAAGGCCAACGGTAAGGCCTATTTTATTTCACAAGGAACTCCTGTAAAACTTTGGGAGTTCGTGAATCGTCTGCTCATTGGTGCGAACATCAAACCCGTCACCCAAAAAATTTCCCTTCGCAAGGCCTACATCCTTGGTTCAGTCTTGGAAACAATTTGGTCACTCTTTAAACTTAAAGGCGAGCCACCCATGACTCGATTTGTCGCAGTAGAATTAGCCAAAGATCATTGGTTTGATGTTTCCGCCGCACAAAAAGACTTAGGCTTAAAACCGGCACATAATACTTGGACCGCCTTAGACGCCCTCGCCCTAACTTATCGTAAATCAAAATAAGTCTAAGGCTTGCCCTTCTCGATAAATCACTCACCTCTCTCTCATGACTTCGAACGGACTTCAATCTGACAAAACCTTTGTGGTCTTGATGAAGACTTGGTTCGATCAAACCGACGGTCTCGGCATTCTACACCACTCCCATTATGTTCTCATGATGGAGCGAGCTCAAAAAATGTTCTTTGTGAGTTTAATGGGCAAAGACACAATCGACCCGGCAGTGGCGCCCGATGTTTACGTAGTCGTCCGTGATTTACAGGTTCAATACCTGCAACCCATTAAACCGGAATGCGAAGTGAAAATCATTCAACGAGTTAAGAAAGTTCGCGCCGCAGGACTGACGGTTGATTTCGAATTTCGCAGCGTCGACCATAGCGTTCTTTATGCTAAAGCCGCACGCACCGTTTGTCGGATGGATGCCCAAACGCATCAGCCAGCAGAGTGGAGCGAAGAATTTAGAGCTAAGCACGAAGCCCTGTTAGGTTAGTTTTTTCTGAGCTCCAAACAAATCGGACAGGTTTTACCATCGCAGCCGCGAGCGGTACAATACTCCCTGCCGTAAAAAATGATTCTTAAGTGTAGCTTGTTCCAATCTTTTTCCGGAAAAACTTTTTTGAGGTCACGTTCAACCTGTTCGACCGATTTACCGACACTTAATTTCCATCTTTTCGCCAATCGGTGAATGTGCGTATCCACGGGAAAAGCTGGAACGCCAAAAGCTTGAGCCATTACGACGGAGGCGGTTTTGTGTCCAACCCCAGGTAATTCTTCCAATTCTTCAAAAGTCCGCGGCACCTGCCCCTGATGTTTCTCCATAATCATTTTGGCCAGACCCACCAGAGCCTTAGATTTCTGCGGGGCTAAGCCTAACTGACGAATAACCTGGTAGACCTGCTCAACCTTGAGAAGGGCCATTTGTTGAGGTGTGGAAGCTAAACGAAAAAGACCAGGGGTGACTTCATTGACCTTCTTGTCAGTGCACTGAGCGGACAAGACCACCGCAATGAGCAAAGTGAAGGCATCGGTGTGATCCAACGGAATGGGGGTTTCCGGATAGAGTTTAGCCAAGTTTTTGGCCACGTAGTTGGCACGCTCTAAACGGGTCATAGATAAGTCATAATTTAAAATCACCCAAAAGCAAACAACGGATTAAGGACCCTCCGATGCTTATGACTACCACTGACTTATCTTATAATAAAAAATAGTTTAACTGTATATTTGCAGAGTAGGCGGTTCGTTTACATTTTCAATCATGGTTCAACTCCCGTTTAATCCAGAGAAAATAAACCGGGAGCTTTCACGTCATTATATCCCAGCAAGCGAAACAGACATTCGCGCAATGTTTAATGCGATTGGACTAAGAGAATTTACGGATCTTTATGCACATATTCCAGCTGAAGTGAAATTTGGAAAGCCTCTCTCGCTGCCCGACGAATTAGAATATAATCAATTAGCACAACGCATGTCTGATCTCTCGAAAAAGAATCAGATTAAAAAAAGTTTCTTAGGGGACGGACTACAAGTTTATCAAACACACGAGATCGTCCAACACGTTTGCTCCATTCGCAATCTCACTACCTCCTATACTCCTTATCAGCCCGAACGCTCGCAAGGTACTCTGATCACCCATTGGCTTTATCAATCCACCTTAGCACAGCTGACCGGATTTGAAGCGGTCAATTCTTCACTCTACGATCGTGCGAGTGCCCTCTTCGAAGCCGCGGTTTGCGCCACACGTCTTTCTGACGCTGAAGCCAACGTTATCCTTGTCGCCGACAATCTCCTTCCATCCGACATCGAAGTTTTAAAGACTCACTGTGCCGGCACTTCTGTTCAATTAGATTTCGTATCCAGTGATGAGGACACGGGTTGTGTGAGTATCACACAGCTCAAAGCAAAAGTTGCGCACCATCAAGGAAAGGTAGCAGCGTTTATATTCCCACAAATTAATCATCTCGGACTCATTGAAGACGTCGACACAGTCACCGATCACTGTGCTGAACTTAAGCTACGTTCCATTGCAGTTATTGATCCAATGCTTTTAGCGACGGGCGGTTTGAAGCCGCCTAGTCAGTACGGAAAACAAGGGGCCGATATTATTATCGGAGAAGGCCAACATCTAGCCATCGGCGCTAATTTCGGTGGACCAGGCTTAGGGATATTCGCTGTTCGTCATAATGCTGAACACAAAAATGAAGTGCGTGAAACACCCGGACGATTCGTCGGCAAAGCCAAAGACAATGCCGGACGTGATTGTATCGTCATGGTTATGTCGACCCGCGAACAACACATCCGTAAAGACAAAGCTACTTCAAATATCTGCTCCAATCAGGCCTTTATCGCAACCATCGCGGGCGCAGCTATTCTCGCACGAGGCGAAAAAGGTATGGTGCAAAGTTGTGCCCAAGGATTCAAACTCGCTCACCGTGCCGCCAAAAAACTCGGCGGTATTACGGGATTAAAAATTTGCTACGCTAAACAAGCGTTCTGGAATGAGTTTAGTTTAATGCTGCCCGAGCCAGCTAAGGATGTGATTCAAAAAGGTCGCCAAGCAGGACTCCATATCGGCGTCGATATTACCGGCCGAACACCATGCAATTGTTCGCTTCTCAAAATCTCGTTCAGCGATCTTCAAACTGAAGCGGAAGCCGATGAGTTGGTATCCTTCTTTGAAAAACTTTACGGTCATTCAAAATCAGAGTCCGCTTTGGCCGACGTGCCTGCCCACTTACTCCGTCAACAAGCCGTCGGACTTCCCTCTTTCAGTTTATCAGAATTAAAAGACTACTACACACGACTCGGTGAGTTAAATGTTTCTCCGGACACGGGCTGCTTCCCCCTCGGATCGTGTACGATGAAGTACAATCCGCACATTAACGATTGGGCAGCCAACTTGCCTGGATTCACTCAACAACACCCACAAGCTCCGCACGAAGATAGCCAAGGCAGCCTTGAGTTACTATGGCAAATTCAAGAATGGTTCAAAGCCATCACGGGTCTACCCGGTATTACCACACAACCTGTAGCAGGTGCTCAAGGTGAACTAGTTGGTCTAAAACTATTTCAAGCTTACCACGAGAAACGCGGCGAGAGTCATCGAGATATTTTACTGATACCATCGAGCGCACACGGGACCAATTTCGCAACGGCAACAACCGCTGGATTCATAAATAAAAAACGTGCGGACGGTGCTCCCTCAGGAATCGTTATTTTAAAATCCTCACCCGATGGCCGTGTAGACCAAAATGATTTTGATTCAAAGATTCGTGAACTGGGTCCGCGTATTGCGGGCATGATGGTCACGAATCCTAATACCTCGGGGGTCTTTGAAACTGACTTCAAGAGAATGGCCGATGCGATTCACGCCGTGGGCGGTCTGGTTTACATGGATGGAGCAAACATGAATGCGATCGCTGGTTGGATAAATCTCGAAGCTCTAGGCGTCGACGCAGTCCATAATAACTTACACAAAACATGGACCGTGCCTCATGGTGGTGGTGGCCCTGGTGACGGAATTGTTGGCGTCTCCTCACGTCTCGTCGACTTCCTCCCAGGCTTCCAAATCGAAAAACAAGGCACGCAGTTTGTCCCAGTGAAACCTAAATATAGCATTGGGTCATTCCATCGTCACTGGGGTAACTTTGCTCATAAAGTTCGCGTGTATACCTATTTACAACGCCTCGGACGTGAGGGCGTCACCCGCATGTCTGCGATGTCAGTTCTATCCAGTCGTTATCTGCATTCTAAACTCTCTGCACATTATCCTTCATTACCTACGGCGGCGGAATCGATTCCGCGGATGCATGAGTTTATTATCACACTTTCTGCTGATGATTTTAAATTAATCGAAGCTTCAGGCATTCCTAAACCCAATATTATTAGTCGGGTCGGAAAACTATTCCTCGATTTCGGCTTCCACGCACCCACCGTCGCATTCCCCGAAGTTTTTGGTTTAATGATTGAGCCCACAGAGTCCTACACCAAGGACGAACTTGACCGCTTTGCGGAAACCGTCATCGAGA
>JBAXUJ010000030.1:0-11642 GCA_037129735.1 Opitutia bacterium
CGCGAGGGAGAATTTCTGGTACTCGTGGGTCCTTCAGGTTGCGGTAAATCCACCTTACTCAACTTGCTCGCAGGTTTAGAGCACACCAATGAAGGTAAAATTTTATTAGGGGAAGAACCCGTGCGTTTACCGGGACGAGATCGTCTGGTGATGTTCCAACAAGACGCCTTATTTCCTTGGTTAAACGTTTTAGAAAATGTCCTCTTCGGCCTTCGCTTGAAACCGGGTTTAACCGAGGAAGAAAGATTAGAATCTGCTCGCTACTATTTATCGTTAGTCGGTCTGGCAGATAAAGAAAAAGCCCGCCCCCACGAATTATCCGGTGGTATGCGTCAACGTGTAGCCCTTGCTCGCTCACTTGCACCTAATCCTCGCGTGCTCTTGATGGACGAGCCTTTCTCCGCACTCGATGCCTTAACGCGCGATCAGCTCTACGGAGATATCCAACAGATCTTCATGAAGAGAAAGAAAACGATTATTCTCGTGACGCATAATATTCGTGAAGCGGTCTGTTTAGGTGACCGCGTGGTATTACTTTCTCCGCATCCTGGACGTATTCGCGAAGTTTTTGAAATTAATTTACCACGTCCGCGTCGTATCAATGACCCCGAATTAGCTTCGCTCGCCGCGAAAGTCACAACAGCACTTTCATCGCACTTAAATGAAGGGGTAAATTCATAATATGAAACTGCCACGTCCAGTAATTCCAACACTCCTTGCTCTCGCTTTTCTCGGTGGCTGGGAATGGTATGTTTGCACAGGCCATGTTAACGAAGTTTTAGTTCCAGCTCCTTCCCACATTTTAAAATGGTTTTATGAATCCTTAACAAATGGTGAATTATTATCGGCTACGTGGGTAACGATGCGTCGCTTGATCATTGGTTTTGCGATTGGTGCCGCACTGGGAGTTCCACTCGGTGCACTTTGTGCCCGTGTGCGTTGGATTCGTGATACGCTCGGTGTTCTCGCTTTAGGTTTACAAACTTTGCCCTCCGTTTGTTGGGTACCGCTGGCTTTACTTTGGTTTGGCCAAGAAGAATCTGCCGTGCTTTTCGTCGTCGTGATGGGTACCGTTTGGGCTGTCGTTATTGCCGTGCAAGAATCAGTACTTTCAGTTCAACCGCTTTATTTAAGAGCGGGTATGACGATGGGATCACAAGGCTGGCATTTGTGGTCACGCGTAATTTTCCCTGCGGCATTACCTGGAATTGTCAGTGGCATGAAACAAGGTTGGGCTTTTGCTTGGCGTTCCTTGATGGCCGCTGAAATTTTCGTCGTGATTCTATCAGGGTTTGGACTGGGTTCATTATTACACGCTGGACGTGAGTTATTACGCATGGACCAAGTGATGGGAGTCATGGCCGTAGTCGTCGGGGTAGGACTTCTAGCAGACATTATTTTCTTCGCACCTTTAGAGCGTTGGTTACGTCATTCTCGAGGATTAAGTCGCTAAATCTATTTCCTCCTCGCTCTTCGGCGTAAGCCTCGCCTAATTGGTTAACTTATGTTTATCGACGAAGCTAAAGTTATTTTGAAATCAGGCGCAGGCGGTCATGGCTGCGTCAGTTTTCGTCGTGAAAAATTTATTCCCAAAGGCGGACCCGATGGTGGTAATGGCGGCAAGGGTGGAGACATCGTTTTACTCTGCGATCGTAACGAAGGTGATTTACAAGCCTATCGCTGGCAGCCTCACCGCTCAGCCAAAAACGGTATCCCGGGAATGGGTCGTCAATGTGCTGGACCCGATGGTGCTGATTTGATTTTACCCGTGCCTCCCGGCACGCAGGTTGTCGACGATGCTACGGGTAGCCTCGTCGCCGAGCTGACCGAACACGGCGAACGCGTTATTTTATTAGCAGGCGGCAAGGGCGGAATGGGTAATATGAATTTTAAAAGCTCAGTGAACCAAGCCCCACGTCGCACCACTCCCGGCTATCCTGGTGAATCGGGTAATTACCGTTTCGTACTTAAGACCATCGCCGACATCGGATTGGTTGGATATCCGAACGCCGGAAAATCTACGCTGACAAATTTACTGACAGCGGCGCGTCCTAAAATGGCGCCGTATCCATTTACAACCTTACACGTTAACGTCGGCGTGATCGAATACCCTGAAACTCACGGCCGTATTTTCATGGCCGATATTCCTGGGCTAATCGAAGGGGCTCACGAAAATCGCGGTCTCGGTCACCAGTTCCTTCGCCACATCGAACGTTGTGCACTCCTCGTATTTATTATCGATATGGCGGGTAGCGAAAATCGTAAGCCCTGGGACGATCATCGTATTTTAGAACGCGAACTTCGCCTATATTCTAAAATTCTCGCCGGTAAACCTCGCGTGATTGTAGCCAATAAAATGGATTTACCAAAGGCCACAGAAAACCTGAAAGTCTTCAAAAACAAGGTGAAGGATCTCGTGATTCCGATTTCTTGCTATACCCAAGACGGCTTAGAAGACTTGAAACAAAAACTTTGGAAAGCAGTGAAGGTTTCACCCGTTAAAGCCAAAAAACTTACGGCCGAAAAACCAACAGCGAAAAAGCCTAAAGCTAAAAAAGCGAAAGCAAAAGTTTCTAAACCTAAAACCAAGAAAAAGGTTTTAAAGGCGAAGAAAAAAGTCGCTAAAAAGGTTTCTAAAAAATCTAAGCGCTAAAGCTTATTTAGTCGGAGTCTCGTGAAAGTTAAGTGACTCGGAATTGAGACAGAAACGTAATCCCGTCGGCTTGGGTCCATCTTCAAAGACGTGACCTAGGTGTGCGTCGCAACGTGCACAAACGATTTCAATGCGTTCCATGCCGTGACTGTTATCAACAATATTCAAAACATTCTCTTTCGCAATCGGCTGAAAGAAACTTGGCCAGCCGGTACCAGAGTTGAATTTTGAGTTAGAGGCGAAGAGGGGTAAATCGCAGCAAACACAGGTGTAAACGCCAGTTTTCTTGTTATCGAGTAGGTTGCCGCAGAAGGGTCTTTCCGTGCCCTTGGATCGACAAACATGATACTGGCTCGGAGTGAGCTGCTTCGCCCATTCTTCGTCAGATTTAACGACTCGTTTAACTTTTTGTGGCTCACCGAGTTGCCCAGGTGAGGTTTCTAAGCGTACGGTGACAGTTTCAGATGATGACATAGGTGAAGGAGTTGGCGATGAGTTAGGTGCGCATGCAACAAGAGCCAGAGAAATTCCCCAAAAGAGAAAAGCTCTCGGTATCACGTTAGCTAAATGATTTTCCACAACCACAGGTCGAAGTGGCGTTAGGATTTTTTACTTCAAAGCCTTTTCCATGCAGCCCATCATCGAAATGAATGGTCGAATCTTGTAAGTAGGCGTGACTGGCTGGATCGATGAGAATTTTAAGACCTTGGCTGACGAATTCTAGGTCGTTATCTTTTTTAATATCGAAAGACATCCCGTACTCGAAGCCCGAACATCCGCCAGCTTCGATTAAAACACGCAAGGAAGATTCAGGGTTGGCCTGTTGTGCATGAAGTTTGCGAACTTGAATCGCGGCTGCTTCGGTTAAATTAATCATAGTATAAAAGTTAGAGGTTTGGGAGAGAGAGTCAAATGACCCGTTTTCGGCTTATAATTCGCAGGTTTGCTGGGTTTCTCGAGTGGGTCGAGCAATAAGACCCCGGTGAGGTTCATCTGGATAAATCTCGTTCGAGCGCGAGCCCATGAGGTGAGCATCACAACATTTTAATAAATCCACCAGGTTTTCCGTGCGTCGCATATCGTACAGAAATTTTCCTTCGGTATCGATAGCCAGTCCAATAAAGTTTAAGAATTTTTTAAGTCGACCCGCTTGTCGCTCCGAGTGCATGGACTGATCGCAACACTCATCTGCAAGTTCTTGGATGTAAGTACGGACGTCGGAAAGTTTAGGCTGATAGACTGGCTGACCTTGTTGCAGCTCGCGCCATTGACGAAAGATCCACGGATTTCTTATCGCGTGTCGACCCATCATCATACCATGGGCGCCTGTTTCGTTGATCAGGTTGGTCGCTTTAATCGCCCTGGTCACATCACCGTTGGCAATGACTGGACACTGTACTTTTTTAACGGCTTGGGTAATCGCAGGGTAATTTACTTCCGACCAGTAAAGTCCTTTCACGGTGCGACCGTGCACAGTGAGTAAATCGACTTTATGCTTATTTATTAAATCTAATATCGCTTCATAATTTTCCATCCCATCGAAGCCGATGCGCATTTTCACCGTAAAAAGCCCGGCAATTTCTGCTCGCATTGCGCTTAAGATTTCATCGATTTTTGCTGGGTCTCTAAGCAGTCCGCCCCCAACATTTTTCCGATAAACTTTGGGCGCCGGACAGCCCATGTTGAGGTCAATACCCGCGATGGGGTAAGCCTGTAAGAGTTTAATCGTACGAACAATATGAGGAACATCTTCGCCGATGAGTTGGGCGAAGACCGGTCGAGCGGTGCCGTGATTTTGAATCGAATCCAGAATATGTTTTTCTGGGGTCGATGTTTCATGAACTCGAAAATATTCAGTGACGAACCAATCGGGCGCTCCGCGACGTCCGATGACTCGCATGAATCCCGTGGTGGTCACATCCTGCATCGGTGCTAAGACCGAGGGACGTGTGCCACTGACTAATGGTTGGGGGAGGGCAGAATTCACGATTGTTTTCGGAGTCTGGCCAGCGTCTCAGTCATATCTTCACAGGCATCCAATACGGCAGGCATGATGAATACCGGACGTTTGGCTTTAACGGCTAAGACGAGTGCATCGCTGGGGCGTGAGTCTACTTCAGCTACTTTGCGTGCCACTGGGCCAGCTTGGTTGATCACAATACGGGCAAAGAAAACGCCTTCTTTCATTTCAACCACTGAGATATGCGAAATATCAGCATCAAGACCCAAGAGCAGGTGTAGCATGAGGTCGTGCGTCTGGGGGCGTTCAGCGACTTTATTGGATAGTGCGGCCTGAAGGTATTCGCCGACTAAAGTATCTACCTGAATGACGATGGTTTTATTTTCAGTAACAAGAAACACCGCGGTTCCGCCCTTGGTCGGAATCACTTCGATGCTTGTGACGGGAATCGCCTCTTTCTTGTTCATACCTAATACATTTGGGCTCCCGGCTCATGGCGCAAGCCTGTGTCGTCGATACTTGGCGAAGTTTACCTAGAATTAGCGGAGTCCCCTTGAAATTTATCGTACCATCGTCATAATGTTCTGGTGCATCCATTTCTAAAAGACGACTTCCTCTTCGATTGGAGTCAGTTGCAATCCAGCGCCATTGAGCCCGATATTCGATTGGCTTTAAAACAGGCCCAAGAACGAATCGATGCGTTCAAGAAACTTTCTGGTCCGCAACTGACTTACACCCATGTTCTCCTGGGTTTTGAAACTGCGACAAAAGATTTATCACGTGCTTGGGGATTGGTCACTCACCTTGATTCAGTACTCAACTCGCCTGAACTTCGCAAAACCTACAACGCACTTCTGCCTGATGTCACCGCATTCTACACTGCACTCACGCTCGATCCCGATATCTGGCAGGTTTTCAAAAATTATTCTAACACCGCGGAAGCAAAGTCACTCCAAGGTATTAAGCGTAGATTTTTAGACGAAACGATTGCCGATTTTGAAGAAAACGGTGCAAGCCTGCCTCCTGAAGAAAAGAAACGATTAACCGAGGTCAACGCAGCGCTCGCGGAAAAAACTCAAAAATATTCTGAAAATGTTTTAGACTCCACGAACGACTGGGAAATTTTTATCGATGATGAAAAACAACTCAAAGGCCTACCACCGAGTGCCCTTGCGGTAGCTAAGCAATCGGCGACAGCTAAAAGTCGTCCCGACTCTTGGAGAATCACTTTACAGCAGCCCTCCGTTTTTCCCGTTTTGCAATATGGCGAAGATTCTGCGCTCCGACAAAAGTGCTGGGAGGCGTTAAGCCAAGTGGGTTACAAGGGTAAGTGGGATAACACTCTCCTGGTTTCTGAAATCTTGTCGTTACGTGATGAAAAGGCCCGTTTATTGCGCAAAAAACACTTTGCGGATTTTACGACGGCACGCCGCATGGCGCAAACGGGAGATCAGGCCCTTAAATTTATCGAAGACATGGCGGTTCGGATTCGTCCTAAATTTGAAAAAGAAGTGGATGAGTTAGAACAGTATCGAGCGAAAATTGAAAAAGACACGGTGCGTGTTTTGCATCCTTGGGAGTTTGGATTCTATTCCGAAAAAATGCGTCGTGAGTATCATGGCTTTGACGACGAAGCACTGCGTCCGTGGTTTCCCGTTGAAGGCGTTATCGCAGGAATGTTTAAACTCTTTGGAAATCTTTTCGGAATTCAGGTCGTAGCACGTGACACTCTTTATGTAGACTCGAATGGAAAATCCGAAATCTTTAAGGCTGCTGCTCCGCGAGTAGAAAATTCACCGGTCAGCGTTTGGCATCCTGAAGTCCGTTTTTATGAAGTCTATGATGGGTCACGCCATCTCGGTTCATTTTATACTGATTGGTTCCCACGTGAGTCGAAGCGGGGTGGGGCTTGGATGAATTTTTTCCGTACCGGTGGACCTCGTCCCGACGGCTCATTTGCCCCACATTTAGGCCTGATGTGTGGTAATTTCACCCCTCCTGTAAATGGGCAGCAAGCATTGCTCACGCACGATGAAGTCACGACAGTCTTCCATGAGTTCGGACATTTACTTCACCATTTATTGTCTGAAGTTGAAGTAGAATCTTTATCAGGTGTTCGTGTGGCGTGGGATTTCGTGGAGCTACCTTCGCAGCTTTTAGAGAACTGGTGCTGGGAAGAAGAATCACTCGCGCTGTTTGCTCGCCATCATCAGACCGGTGAAAAATTACCCTCTGATCTCTTAAAGAAATTAGACGCCGCTTCGAATTTCCGCGCCGCTTCACAATGCATGCGACAACTCTGTTTTTCTAAATTAGATTTAGATTTACACATTCGAGCAAACGAACTCAAAAATGCGGATCTGGATAAACATTGGAATGACGCGATGGCTTCTTGGCAGACTCGCACTTCGCAGCGCGTTCCGTCCATGGCTCGTCGCTTTAGCCACCTCTTCTCCGATGCCACCGGATACGCTGCCGGATATTATTCTTATAAATGGGCAGAGGCTTTGGAGGCCGATGCCTTCACCCGTTTCTTGAAAGAGGGGGTCTTAAATTCTAAGGTGGGTAGAGAATTGAGGGAAAAGGTTCTTTCGAAGGGTAATTCGGAGCCCGCCGATAAGATTTTCCGCGATTTTATGGGTCGAAACCTCGATTCTGAAGCTGTTTTAGTACGCGATGGATTGGCTTAATTGAGCCGAAAGTAGGGTTTTATCCGTCACCATTTTGCCACAATTGTTTTATCCCCTTGCAGGGGAGCGATTTTTCCTATGCGTAGGGCTTTTAACAGATGAAATTACGCAACATTGCAGTCATTGCTCACGTCGACCATGGAAAAACTACCCTGACCGACCGCTTACTTTACCAGTCCGGTATGTTCCGCACTGAAGACCTCGACAAGCTCGCTGGTGGTCAGCACGGCCTGATCATGGACTCGGGCGATCTCGAGCGCGAACGTGGTATCACCATCACTGCAAAAAATTGTTCCATTCGCTGGACCGATCCGCGCAATAAAGATGAATATAAAATTAATTTAATCGATACCCCTGGTCACGCTGACTTCGGTGGTGAAGTTGAACGCGTTTTAAATATGGCCGACGGCTGTTTACTCGTGGTCGACTCCTTCGAAGGCCCAATGCCTCAAACACGTTTCGTATTATCGAAAGCTTTGGCCTTAGGTCTTAAGCCTATCGTAGTCGTTAATAAAATCGATAAACCTTCGGCTCGTCCTGATGCCGTCGTAAACGAAATTTTCGACTTACTCGTAGCGCTCGACGCTCCTGAATCCGCTCTCGATTTCCCAGTAGTCTACGCTTCTGGTCGCGATGGTTGGGCCACCGTGGATCGTGCGAAAACCGAAGAGGGTAAACGTCCGAAAGATTTATTAGAACTTTTCTACGCTATCGTTGATCATATTCCTGAGCCTTATGCTGAGGGTTCATCACGTGGTGCTGCCGCAGGATTCAAGAGCCGCGAAGAAGCGCTGGCCAACCCTCTGCAAATCATGGTTACCGCTATTCTTTATAGTGATTACGTAGGTCGTATCGCTGTGGGTCGTGTAACCGCTGGAAGCGTTAAGCCTTCCATGCCTGTCATGCTCATCAATCGAGCTGGCGAACAATTTAAACAACGCACCCTCGAGGTTGAAGTCTTCGAAGCCTTGGGTCGTGTGAAAGCAGAAGAAGTCACTGCAGGTGACATCTGTGCTGTGATTGGTTTAGACCACGTTGAAATTGGTGCGACGATTACTGATATCGAAAGCCCCAAGGCAATGCCTCCGGTAAAAGTTGACGAACCTACTGTCACGATGGCGTTCCGTGTTAACGATTCACCTTTTGCGGGTCGCGATGGAAAATTCGTCACAGGCCGTCAGGTCGGTGAGCGTCTTACTAAAGAACTTGAAAAGAATGTGGCGCTCCGTGTTGAACGTGAAGCTGGAGCTGATGCATTCCAGGTTTCTGGTCGTGGCTTAATGCACTTAGGCGTGTTAATCGAAACCATGCGTCGCGAAGGTTATGAACTTTCTGTCGGCAAGCCTCAGGTAATCATGAAGCAGATCGATGGCAAAGAATGCGAGCCAGTGGAAACCTTGGCCGTGGATTGCCCAGAAGCTTCGCAGAGTGATGTGATGGCGCTGGTTCTTAGTCGACGTGGTGAATTACGTACGATGGATGCCAAGGCTGGCACCAGCGGTTGGATTCACATGGAGTTCAAGATTCCTTCACGTTCCTTGTTCGGTCTGCGCACTATGATGCTCACCACCACCCGTGGTGAAGCGGTGATGTACCACAATTTATTGGGTTATGAGCCAGTGAAGGGCGATGCCCCTCGCCGTGCTGCTGGTGTGATGATCAGCGGTGAAGGAGGTCAAGTGACCTCTTACTCACTCGACCGTCTTTATGACCGCGGTGACTTCTTCGTGAAGCCTACTGACGAAATTTATATGGGCCAAGTCGTCGGTGAACACTGTAAGGATAATGACCTCGAAATTAACTTGGTCATTAACAAGAAGCTTTCCAACGTTCGTGCCTCTGGTTCGGACGACATGGCAAAGATTAAACCGATGCGCCAAATGTCTCTCGAAAATTGCTTAGAGTATATCGAGTCTGACGAATTGGTTGAAGTGACTCCTAACTTCATCCGCATGCGTAAACGTTACCTCACGGAAAACGAGCGCAAGCGTTTCGGTAAGCAGTAAGTTTAATTTACGCTGAGCGTAAACTGATGGCCACCGTCCGCGAGGATGGTGGCTTTTAGTTTCCAGAGTGAACGCGGGAGCCGTGCGGCAACTTTCTCAGGCCACTCAACGATCACATTCCAAGGACTGACAGCTGCGTCCCAAATCATCAAATCATCGAAGCTCGACGCTTGGGTGAGTCGATACGCGTCGACGTGAAAAATCATACGTTTACCCTTATAAACATTGAGCAAAGAGAATGAGGGGCTGGTGATGTCTTCGGTGATACCAAACCCTTTAACCAGTCCACGAACAAAAGTGGTTTTGCCGACTCCTAAATCACCTTCCAGCGCTAGCGTGGTGTCAGCCGGAAGAAGCTGCGCAAATTTTTTTGCCAGCTCTTCAGTAGATTCAGCTGAATGCGTGATAACACCTTGGGTCCAGTCGCTCAGTGTCTTCGGAGATTTCATGAATTGAAATCAACGAAACCTTGGGCCCACTTAACTCCGAAGACTGCAAGATTGCGTACGGCGTGTCCAATTAAGCAGGGCAGGATGGATCGCTCGGGATTAAGTGGATTGTAACGTCCGAGGTATAACCAAACTGAAATAAAGAAAGTAGTGATGAGGCTGATTCTTCCTTGGACCGTGCTAAAATCAAATCCGTGAATCACACTAAAAATGAGCGAGCCGATGATGATGAGGCCTAAAAGTTTAACGCCTCTTAAATCACTGGGTGCAGCGAAGCCTCGAAAGACCATTTCTTCAACAATCGCAGCGCCCAAGGTTGCTCCTAGAATATGTAAATTGCTGACAGACTGGCTGGCAGTGACGTGGTAATGTATTTCGGCGCAGGTTTCAGCAACCGTGAACAGAAGAATGCCTGAAACAGTGATTAGGATGCCTGAAATAGGGGCCCGCGTGGTGCCTGGCCAAAAGAGTTCAGGTCCAGGATTGCGCTGACGCTTCTGGTACTCGCTGAACCAAGCATACGAGACGCCCAATCCAATTAGAAGATAGATTATATCTGTAACTAGATTGGAGGACATCGTGGATTACGATAAGCCGTCTTCTTTGAGATACTTATCTGTGATGATTTGAATTAAGTGATCGCGAGCCTCTTTAACCGAGTCGACGTAGATATAGAGTCCACGATCTTCAGGTGAGACCATGCCCCATTCGTGGAAGACTTCGAAGTCGGTCACGCGTTTCCAGAAATCGGAACCGTAAAGTAAGATCGGAAAATACTTTTTAGTTTTGCCGGTTTGAATCAGCGTCAACATTTCGAAGAGTTCATCGAAAGTGCCGAAGCCACCAGGAAATGCGACGAGCGCTTTAGCTAAATAAAGGAACCAATATTTACGCACGAAGAAGTAGTGGAATTCTAAATCTAATTCAGGCGTAACATAAGGATTATGCTCTTGTTCAAAGGGTAAAGCGATACCTAGGCCGATAGAGCGACCGTGGGCTTCTTTGGCTCCGCGATTCGCAGCTTCCATGATTCCAGGTCCGCCACCGGAGCAAATAAAGAATCTCTGCCACTCAGGTAAACTCATCGACCACTCGGTCATCTCTTTAGATAATTCGCGACAAGCTTCGTAGAATGGTGCGCTCTTTAAATTAATTTCAGCGAGGCGTAATCGAGCCTTCGCTTCAGAGGGACTGATTTCACCTTTCGTAATAGCCACTTTCACATCTTCGAGTTCTTTTTGGGCGCGATCGATCGGGAGGGTACGTGCGGAACCAAACATCACGACCGTATTGCGTACACCGTATTTCTTAAAGCGATGGTAGGGCTCGGTGAGCTCGGCCATCACACGCAGGGTACGCGCCTGAGGGCTTAACAAGAATTCTTCATTCTCGTAGGCCTTGACGGGAGGTGGGCGTAAAGGGGCTTTATCTGGACTCATATTGCCGTATCTTCATTAAAATAAGCTATCTGCCAAGAAGGGAAGTGTGGGGCTTGACACTTTTGGCGGGGTCTATTTGGGTAATGCATCTAAATTTATGCAACCCACCTACCGTCCATCCAAGATTTCCCGCGCCCGTAAGTGCGGTTTCCGTGCTCGTTCTAAGACCCCTGGTGGTCGCAAAGTTCTCGCCAATCGCCGTAAGATTGGTCGCAAGCGCCTCGGCGCATCTTAATCCAATGCGTCTCCCGCGGGAGCGTCGAATTCGTGCTTCAGCCGATTTCTCGCGTCTCCGCCAAAATGGCTCGCGGCTCGACTGCGGGCCTTTTCTTTTGAATCTTGGCCAGGGTCGATCCCCTGAAACTAAGGCAAGATTTGCCGTGGTGGTGGCCAAGAAAAGTATTCCGCTAGCCGTGAATCGCAACCGTGCGAAGCGCTTAGCTCG